>NZ_JBSFEO010000034.1:0-135423 GCF_053594475.1 Embleya sp. NPDC001921 | reverse complement strand
CGAGCCGACGCCGCATGTGGACTGGTCGGCGGGCGCGGTACGGCTGCTGACACAGGCTCGGCCGTGGCCGGAGACCGGTCGGCCCCGCCGAGCGGGGGTCTCCTCGTTCGGGGTCAGCGGCACCAACGCGCACGTGATCCTGGAGCAGCCGCCGGCCGAGGTCGAGCCCGACCCGGGCGACGCGCACCCCGACGCGGTGCTGCCCTGGATCGTGTCCGCCAAGCGGGTCCCGGCACTGCGCGCACAGGCCGAACGACTGGCCGACCTCGTCGCGACCGGCCCGCAACCGGTGGACATCGGTTCGGCCCTGATCGGCACCCGGGCCGCGCTCGAAGAGCGCGCGGTGGTGATCGGCGAGCGCGAGTCGCTGACCGAGGGCCTGGCCGCACTGGCCCGAGGCGAATCGGCCGCCGGCGTGGTGACCGGATCGGCGGCGGGCACGCTCGGCAGGACGGTGTTCGTCTTCCCCGGGCAGGGCTCGCAGTGGGCCGGAATGGCCGCCGAACTGTACAGCCAGTCACCGGTGTTCGCGTCCCGCTACGACGAGTGCGCGAAGGCGCTCGAACCGTTCGTGGACTGGTCGGCCACCGATGTGCTGACCGGCGTCGAGGGCGCGCCGTCGTTGGACCGGGTGGACGTGGTCCAGCCGGTGTTGTGGGCGGTCTTGGTCTCCCTCGCCGAGGTGTGGCGTTCGTACGGCGTGCGCCCGGACGCGGTCGTGGGCCATTCGCAGGGCGAGATCGCGGCGGCGGTGGTCGCGGGCGGGTTGTCGCCGGCGGACGGCGCGCGGGTGGTGGCGCTGCGGAGCAAGGCGATCGTGGCACTGTCCGGACGCGGTGGGATGGCCTCGGTGGCGCTGCCCGAATCGGACGTGCGGGCGCGGATCGCGCAGTGGAGCGGGCGGGTGTCCATCGCCGCCGTCAACGGTCCCGGTCAGGTGGTGGTGTCCGGCGAGCCGGACGTGCTCGCCGAACTGGTCGCCTCGGTGACGGCCGAGGGCGGCCGGGCCCGGGTGATTCCGGTGGACTACGCGTCGCACTCGGCCCAGGTGGACGAGATCCGGGACCGGCTCGTCGCCGATCTGGCCGATATCGCGCCGGTGTCCGGGACGGTGCCGATCCTGTCGACCGTCACCGGCCAGTGGCTGGACACCGCGTCGATGGACGCCGGCTACTGGGCGCGCAATCTGCGGGAGACCGTGCGGTTCGAGGAGGCCACGCGAGCCCTCGCGGCCTCCGGGCACGGGGTCTTCGTCGAGGTGAGCCCGCATCCGGTGCTGGTGGCGGCGATCCAGGAGACCCTGGAGGCCGCCGAGACGAAGCGCCCGCTCGCGGTCGGCACGCTGCGCCGCGACCAGGGCGGCGCGCGGCGCCTGTACACCTCGCTCGCCGAGTTGTGGGTGCGCGGCATCGACGTCGACTGGAGTGCGGCCTACGCGCAATACCGCCCACGCCGCGTGCAGTTGCCCACGTACGCGTTCCAGCACGAGCGCTACTGGCTCGACGGGAGTCGGACCGCGCGGGACGGCGCGGGCGCGGTCGGACTGCCGAACGAGGCCGGCGCACGGCCCGGCCAGGACGCGGCACCCACGCTCCCGGACCGGCTCGCGGGCGTAGGACCGGCCGAACGCGAGGGTGCGGTCCTGGAATTCGTCCGCACCGAGACGGCCGTCGTCCTGGGCCACGGCGACCCGGTCGCGGTCGAGCCCGAACGTGCCTTCCGCGAACTCGGCTTCGACTCGCTGACCGCCGTGGAGCTGCGCAACCGGCTGAACGCGGGTTCGGGACTGCAACTGCCGGCCACGCTGATCTTCGACTACCCGACCCCGGCCGATGTCGCCGCGTTCGTCACCGAACTGCTCGCCGACCGACCGGCCGACATCGCTCCGGGCCGCCCGCTGCCGTCCGCGCTGGAGGAACTCGACCGGCTGGACGCCGCGCTGTCGGCCGACCTCGGCGACTCCGCCCAGCGGTTGGCGATCCTCGGCCGGCTGCGGGTGCTGGCGAACAAGTGGGCCGACCCCACGGCCGGTTCGGCGCCGGCCGGCTCGGACGAGATCGATCTCGACACCGCCAGCGACGAGGAACTGTTCGGCCTGCTCGACGGCAACGTCGAATCCTTCTGACCCCCCGGACCACCGAACCCACCAGGAAAGGCAGTTCCATGTCGGACGAAGACAAGCTCCGGGGATACCTCAAGCGCGCGCTGGCCGATGTCCGCCAGGCCCGGAAACGGGTCCACGAGATCGAGGCGAGCCGGCGCGAGCCGATCGCGATCGTCGGGATGGCCTGCCGGCTGCCCGGAGGTGTCGACTCGCCCGAAGACCTGTGGCGACTGGTCGAATCCGGGACGGACGCGGTCGGCGAGGCCCCCACCGACCGGGGCTGGGACCTGCGCGACCTCTACGACCCGGACCCCGACCGGCCCGGCACCACCTACACCACGGCGGGCTCCTTCCTGCCGGACGCCGGGGACTTCGACGCGGCGTTCTTCGGCATCTCGCCCCGCGAGGCGTTGGCCACCGACCCGCAGCAGCGGCTGCTCCTGGAGACCGCGTGGGACGCGTTCGAGCGGGCCGGGATCGACGTCACAGGCCTGCGCCGCAGCCGGACCTCGGTGTTCACCGGAATCGCCGGGATCGACTACGCGCCGGCCCCGGACCGGGTTCCGCAGGAGTTGGAGGGCTACCTGGGCACCGGCACGCTGGGCAGCGTGGCGTCCGGTCGGATCTCCTACACCTTCGGGTTCGAGGGGCCTGCGGTGACGGTGGACACCGCGTGCTCGTCGTCGTTGGTGGCGCTGCATCTGGCGGCGCAGTCGTTGCGCTCGGGCGAGTGCGATCTCGCGCTCGCGGGCGGCGCCACGGTGATGGCCTCGCCGATGGGCTACGTCGAGTTCTCGCGGCAGCGCGGGTTGTCCGTGGACGGCCGGTGCAAGGCGTTCGCCGCTTCGGCGGACGGCACCGGGTGGGCCGAGGGGGTCGGCGTACTGATCCTGGAGCGCCTCTCGGACGCCGAGCGCCTGGGCCATCGGGTGCTCGCCGTGGTGCGCGGCAGCGCGGTCAACCAGGACGGCGCCTCCAACGGTCTGACCGCGCCGAACGGCCCCGCCCAGCAGCGGGTGATCCGCGAGGCGCTGGCCAACGCCGAACTGGCGGCGGACGACGTGGACGCGGTGGAGGCGCACGGGACCGGGACCACCCTGGGCGACCCGATCGAGGCGCAGGCCCTGCTGGCCACCTACGGCCGGGACCGCTCGGCGGAACGGCCGCTGTGGCTGGGTTCGTTGAAGTCCAACATCGGCCACGCACAGGCCGCGGCCGGTGTCGCGGGTGTGATCAAGATGGTCCAGGCGCTGCGCCACGGCGTGTTGCCGAAGACGCTGCACGTCGAGGAGCCGACGCCGCATGTGGACTGGTCCTCGGGCGGGGTGCGGTTGTTGACCGAGGCCCGGCCCTGGCCGGAGTCGGACCGCCCGCGCCGGGCGGCGGTGTCCGCGTTCGGGGTGAGCGGCACCAACGCGCACGTCATCCTGGAACTCCCGGATACCGAGCCGGAGATCGGCGAGCGCACGGATGCGCCGGAGCCCGCCGTGGTGCCGTGGGTGTTGTCGGCGAAGACCCCGGACGCGTTGCGCGCGCAGGCGGGTCGCCTGGCGGAGCGGCTCGGCGCCGACCCCTCGCCCGCGACCGTGGACGTGGGCTTCTCGCTGGTGTCCAGCAGGGCCGCGTTCGGGGAGCGCGCCGTCGTGCTCGGCGACCGGAGCCGACTGGTTGCGGGTCTGGGCGCGGTGCTGCGCGCCGAGTCGGAGGCCGGTGTGGTCACCGGGGCGGCCGGGCCGGTGGGCCGGACCGTGTTCGTCTTTCCCGGCCAGGGTTCGCAGTGGGCCGGCATGGCGGCCGAACTGCACGACCAGTCACCGCTGTTCGCGGCGGCTTTCGCGGAGTGCGCGAAGGCGTTGGAGCCGTTCGTGGACTGGTCGCCGGTCGAGGTGTTGACCGGTGTCGAGGGTGCGCCGTCGTTGGATCGGGTGGATGTGGTCCAGCCGGTGTTGTGGGCGGTGTTGGTGTCGCTGGCCGAGGTGTGGCGTGCGTTCGGGGTGGTTCCGGACGCGGTTGTGGGTCATTCGCAGGGGGAGATCGCGGCGGCGGTGGTGGCAGGGGGGTTGTCCCTGGAGGACGGCGCTCGGGTGGTCGCGTTGCGGAGTCGGGCGATCGTGGCGTTGTCGGGGCGCGGTGGGATGGCCTCGGTGGCGTTGGCCGAGTCGGATGTCCGCGTGCGGATCGGTGCGTGGGAGGGGCGGATCTCGGTCGCGGCGGTGAATGGTCCGGGCCAGGTGGTGGTCTCGGGGGAGCCGGACGCGCTGGCGGAGTTGGTTGAGGCGGTGACGGCCGAGGGTGGTCGGGCGCGGGTGATTCCGGTGGACTACGCGTCGCACTCCGCGCAGGTGGAGGAGATCCGCGCGCGCATCGTCGAGGACCTGGCGTCCATCGCACCGGTGTCCGGGTCGGTGCCGCTGTGGTCGACGGTGACCGGCGACTGGTTGGACACGACCGGGATGGACGGCGCGTACTGGGCGACCAACCTGCGCGAGACGGTCCGGTTCGAGGAGGCGACCCGGGGGTTGGCGGCGTCCGGACACGGGGTATTCGTCGAGGTGAGCCCGCATCCGGTGCTGACCGCCGCGATCGAGGCGACGCTGGAGGACGCGGGTCGGGAAAGCCCGGTCGTGGTCGGCACGTTGCGTCGCGACCAAGGCGGCGCGCAGCGCCTGTACACCTCGCTCGCCGAGTTGTGGGTGCGCGGCGTGTCCGTCGACTGGGGCACGGCCTTCGCCGAACACCAGCCGAGCCGGGTCGACTTGCCCACATACGCGTTCCAGCGCAAGCGCTACTGGCGGGAGACCCTGGCCGATCCGGCGGCCGGGCCCGCGTCGCTGGGCCTGAGCCCGGTCGAGCATCCGCTGCTCGGCGCGTCCGTGGGCAGCGGCGACGGCGACGACGTGTTGCTGACCGGGCGGATCTCGGTGCGTTCGCATCCGTGGCTGGCCGATCACGCGGTGCGCGACACGGTGTTGCTGCCGGCGTCCGCCTTCCTGGAACTGGCGCTGCGGGCCGGCGACGAGGTGGGCCTGGGCACGGTGGACGAACTCGTGATCGAGGCGCCGCTGATCCTGGCCGGCCCGGACGCGGCCGTGCACCTGCAGGTCGCGGTGGGCGCGGCGGCCGAGGACGGGCGCCGCCGGTTCGCGGTGTTCTCGCGGGAAGAGGACGCGCCGGACGTGGAATGGGCCCGGCACGCGGGCGGCTTCCTGGCGCCGGAGGCGGCCGAGGCCGATGCCGGATCGGACCCCGCGTTCGCCTTCGGCGACTGGCCGCCGGCCGATGCGGTCGAGCTCCCGGTCGAGGACGCCTACGACGTGCTGGTCGCCGCCGGGATCGACTACGGCCCGGTCTTCCAGGGTCTGCAGGCCGCGTGGCGCGGTGACGGCGCGCTGTTCGCCGATGTCGCGTTGGCCCCGGAACAGGCGGAGGAGGCAACGAGGTTCGGTGTGCATCCGGCGCTGCTGGACGCGGCGCTGCACATCGCGGTGGTCGACGCCGTGCGGCGCGCCGAGGCGGCCGGCGAGCGGGCCGGGACGAGCCTGGCCTACGCCTGGAGCGGTGTGCGGCTGCACGCGACCGGCGCGGCCCGGCTGCGGGTGCGGCTCGCGCTCACCGGGCCGGACGCGGTCGCCCTGGAGGCCGCGGACGAGCGGGGCGCGCCGGTGTTGTCGGTCGGGTCGCTGATCTCCCGCCCGGTGCCCGGCGGCCTGCCGGCCGGCGCCGGTACCCGGTCGCGGGCGTCGGCGGATCCGCACGCACCCGGCTCGGCGGCCGTACGGCGCACCCGGCGGGCGGTGCGCTCGGCGTCGGCGGACACCGAATCGACGTTCGCGCGGCGGCTCGCGGCGGGGTCCCAGGAGGAGCGGGTCGAGATCCTGGTGGATCTGGTGCGCGCCGAACTTGGCGTCGTGCTCGGCCACGCGGGCGACGAATCGGTGGACGCCGACCAGGCGTTCCTCGAGGTCGGCCTGGACTCGCTGACCGCCGTGGAACTGCGCAACCGACTGTCCGCCGCGACGGGACTCCGCTTGCCCGCCACCGTCACCATCGCGCACCCCACCCCGCGCGGCCTCGCCCTGCACCTGGGCGCCGAACTGGCCGAACAGGGCATGTCCCCGGCGACGTCGAAGGTTGCGGATGCCGAGCCCACCGAGGTCGCCAAGGGTGCGCTGGCCTCCTTCTACGTCCAACTCTGCGCGGCCGGCAAGTACAACACCGCGGCCGAGGTGATCATGGCCTCGGCGGGCCTGCGTCCGTCCTTCCCGCCGGCCGAACGCGACCGGCACGTCAAGCCGGTGCTGCGGTTGGCCACCGGCGACGCGGGGCCCGCGATCGTGTGCTTCCCGTCGCTGAGCGCGATCTCCGGACCGCACGAATACGCCCGGTTCGGGCAGGTGTTCCAGGGCGAGCGCGACGTGTTCGTGCTCCAGACGCCGGGCTTCGTGGCCGAGGAGTCGCTGCCCGACCACGCCGACGCCCTGCTCCGGATTCACCTGGAGAGCGTTCGGGAGGCCGTGGGTGAGCGGCCGTTCATCGTGGTGGGGCGCTCGATGGGCGGTTGCATCGCGCACGAGGTGACCCGCCGACTCGAGGCCGAGGGGGTACGCCCCATCGGACTGGGACTGATCGACACGTTCCCGATCGACACCGCGCTGGTGCCGGGCATGGACTGGTGGCTGCCCGCGATGATCGAGGGCATGCTCGGCCGGGTCGCGCAGTACGACATGACCCTGAACGACACCAACCTGACCACGATGGGCCGGTATCAACGGCTGTTCGCGGATTGGAAGCCGCAGGCGATCGAGACCCCGACCCTGGTCGCCCAGGCGCAGACCCCGGTGGAGGGCACGGTGATCGATCCCGAGGGCCGGTGGGACTGGCGGGCGTACTGGCCGCTGCCGCACGACCTGATCGGGATCACCGGTGACCACTTCACCGTGTTGGAGGACCACGCCGACCTGACGGCGGCGACGATCGTGGACTGGGCGGCCGCTCTGCCCGGCTGACCCCCGCGCCACGGCACGTCGCGAGCACAACACCACTTCGAGGCTGGGAAATTCATGACGAAGGTACTGTCCCCGACGGATCTCGCCGAGATCCACCGCACACTCGCGCTGTTCGCGCACGTCTTCGACAACGGGGACGTGGCCGGGCTCGATCTCGTGTTCACCGAGGACGTCGTGGTCGAGATCGGCGTCGGCGCGCCGCGGTCCTTCCGGGGCATCGCCGAGTTCGCCGAGTACACCCGGGGCAAGAGCGCGGCGACGCCGGACCACCACACGCTCAACACCACCGTCGAGGTGGACGAGTACGGACAGGTCCAGGCCCGCAGCCGGTACATCGGGATCAACCCGGCGGGCCGGCTGACCGGCGGCGAGTTCCTGGACATCCTGCGCCAGACCCCGCACGGCTGGCGGATCGCCTACCGACTGAGCCTGCCGCGCGCTCCCCGCCAAGCCGGTGCGGGCGTGACCAAGGCGGAATTCCCGCTTCCGGTACGGCTTTTCGAGGTGGTCGCGCCGTGACCGCCGACGCGGCGGCGCTGACCGCCGAGGACGTCGCGGGCATCCACGACACCCTCGCGCGGTTCGCGCACGTCTTCGACAACGACGACATCGCGGGGCTGGACCGGGTGTTCACCGACGACGCGGTGATCGAGAACACCATCGGCAACGGCTACACGATCGACGGCCTGGCCTCCGCCCGGCAGTTCACCGGCCGGCGCGGCTCGGACACGCCCGACCACCAGACGCTGGACACGGTGCTGTTGGTGGACGCGGGCGGTACGGCGCGGGCCCGCAGCCGGTACATCGCCACGCTGATCGACGGCGAGGTGCACGGCGGGGACTACTACGACATCCTCGAACGCACGCCCCGGGGCTGGCGGATCAAGTACCGGGTCTCGGTGCCCCGGCATCCGGTCCTGGACCGGATCGACCTACCGGAGGAGTTCGCCCAAGCCTGGCGGCCCACGGCGGACAACGTGGTGCGGTTCGCCCGGGAGTGAGACACGCGCGGATCGGGGCGCGGCCGACGGCCCGCCCCGATCCCGGTGGGGCTCAGCCCCGGCGGGCCACCGCGATCGTGGTCAGCGCGATGCCCGCGTCGACCTGCCAGCGACCGGCGAATCCGTCCAGCGGACGGTCCTCGATCAACAGCCGCGCGGCGAACGTGCCGGCCACCGGATCGAACTCGACCTCGGCCTCGGCGAAGTCCAACCACCGTTCGGTGAGCGGGAACCACGCCTTGTAGACCGACTCCTTGGCGCTGAACAACAGCCGATCCCAGGCGATCTCGGGTCGACGGGCGGACAGGTCGAGCAGGTGCTTGCGCTCGGTCTCGGACGAGACGGTCGTCAACACCCCCTCGGGCAGCGGCAGCGCCGGTTCGGCGTCGATGCCCAGGGTGAGCAGCACGGCCCGATCGGCGACGGCCGCGGCCCGGTACCCGGCGCAGTGCGTCATGCTGCCGACCACACCCGCCGGCCACCCGGGCGCGCCGCGCAACCCCGGCAGCAGCGGTGCGGCGGGTACACCCATTCGGGCCAACGCGCGGCGCGCGCAGCGCCGTACGGTGGTGAACTCGCGGCGGCGCTTGTCCACCGCCTTGGCGAGCAGCGCTTCCTCGGCCGGGAAAAGCGGCGGCCCGTCGGGGTCGTCGAAGGACTCCTCGGCGAACACCTCGGGCGGCAACACGCGGGCGATCAGCGTCTCGTCGGCAGGACGCGCGGCGATCATCGGGCACCCGCCTGTTGGCCCGTACGGGGGGTGTCGGCGGTCTCGGCGGGCACGATCCGGCGCGGGATCGGCCGGCGCAGCCCGTTCTTGCGCTCGCGCGGATAGCCGAGCGAGACCTCCTCGAAGCGCACCCCGTCGTACCACGTGGTGCGCGGGATGTGCAGGTGGCCGTAGACGACGGCGGCGGTCGGGAAGCGGCGATGCCAGTCGGCGGTGAGGTCGGTGCCGCACCACTGCGCGAACTCCGGGTACCACAACACGTCCGTGGGCTGCCGGACCAGCGGGAAGTGATTGACCATCAGCAGCGGCGCGGCCGGATCGGCCGCCGCCGCGAGCCGGCCCTCGCTGTACGCCACCCGGGCCCGGCACCACTCGTCCCGGGTCGGATAGGGGTCGGGGTGCAGCATGAACTCGTCGCTGCACACCACGCCGGCGGCGTACGCGGCGTCCAACGCCTCCTGCTGCGTGGTCGTGCCGGGCGGGCGCCAGGTGTAGTCGTAGAGCACGAACAGCGGTGCCACGGTGACCGGTCCGCCCGGACCGTCCCAGACCGCGAACGGGTCCTCGGGGGTGAGCACGCCCAACTCCCGGCACATCGAGACCAGATGGCGGTAGCGCTGCTCGCCGCGCAGTTGCACCGCATCGTCCGGCGTGGACCACAACTCGTGGTTTCCCGGGACCCACACCACGCGCGCGAAACGCTCGGCGAGCAGCCCAAGGGTGGCCCGGGTCTCCTCGATGTGCTCGGCCACGTCACCCGCGACCAGGATCCAGTCCTCGTCGGTTCCGGGCCGGATGCCCTCGACGAGTACGCGGTTGGACGGGATCGCGGAATGCAGGTCGCTGACTGCGTACAGCGCGCGCTCGGGCAAACGGGCAGTGCTCATCGATCGACCATAAGCGTGTTCGCGGTGCGCTGGGAAGGCCGACACGGGGTTGTCCGGCCCGCACGCAAGGCCCGCGCAAGGTCGCGTAGGGGTCGGTCAGGGGTACGCCACACGCCCGGCGTATGTCACCGTCGTCTGGAAGCAGGACAGGACCGCCGGAGAGCGCAAGACCCGACCGTCAAAGAGAGGGAAGAGCCGTTGCGGTACGAGATTCTCGGCCCCGTGCGGATCGTCGACGGCGATGAGCCGCGCACGATCGCGGCGCCCAAGCCGGAGACCCTCCTGGCCGCCCTGCTCGCGCGGCGGGGCCAGTTGCTGACCGTCGAGCAGATCGTGGCCGAGGTCTGGCCCGGCGCCGGACCGCAGCGGGCGAAGTCCACGGTGCACGTGTACGTTTCCCGGCTGCGGGCGATGCTCGGTGCCGGGGGGCCCGCGCGACACGGCCCGTTGGCCACCTGCGCGGGCGGCTATGTGCTGCACGCGGGACCGGACCGGCTGGACGCGGACGCGTTCCACGGCCTGGTCGACCGGGGCCGGGCGGGACTGTGCGCCGGGCGCCGGCACGAGGCGGCGGAGACCTTCACGAGCGCGCTCGACCTGTGGCGGGGACCGGCGTACGCGGGCGTCGCCCAGGGGCCGATCGTGCGCGCGCACGCCGCGCGGCTGGACGCGTCCCGGCTGGAGTGCCTCGAACTGCTGATCGAGGCCAACCTCGCGCTCGGCCGCTATCGGGAGAGCGTCGCGCGGCTGTACGCGCTGACCGCCGAGTATCCGCTGCACGAGAACTTCGCCCGGCACCTGATGGTCGCGCTCAACCACTGCGGCCGGCGCGGCGACGCGCTCGCGGTGTACCAGGGCACGCGGGGCGCGTTGCGCGAGGTCCTGGGCCTGGAGCCGTCCCGGGCGCTGCGCGAGGTCCAGCACGCGGTGCTCACCGGAGTGGAGCCGCGGGGCACGCGGACGGACTCGCTCGCCGGGTAGCGGGTCGGCGCCGCGCAGGGATGATCAACAGCGACGATCGGGAAGGAACCCGTCACATGACTACCGCCTCCGCCGTCTCGGATGCCTGGATCCGCCGATTCCATCCGGCCGCGAAACCGCTGCCGCGCCTGGTCGCCCTGCCGCACGCGGGTGGATCGGCCAGCTTCTGGTTCCCGCTGTCGGCGGCGCTCGAGGGCCGGGCCGAGGTGCTCGGCGTGCAGTATCCGGGCCGCCAGGATCGGCGCGCCGAACCGCTGATCGACGACATCGACACCCTGGCGGACCGGATCACCGAGGCCCTGGACCCGTGGCTGGACGAGCGGAGCCCGCTGATCCTGTTCGGCCACAGCATGGGCGCGATCCTCGGCTACGAGGTGGCCCGCCGATTGCGGGTGCCTCCCGCCGCGCTGATCGCCTCCGGCCGCCGGGCCCCGGACCGGGGGCGCGACGAGCGGCTCCACCTCCTGGACGACGCGGGGCTGACCGCCGAACTGCGCTCGATGAGCGGCACGGACGCGAGCATCCTGGCGGACGAGGAGGTGCTGCGCATGGTGCTGCCCGCACTGCGCGCCGACTACCGCGCGATCGAGACGTACAAGTGCGCCTCCGAGCATCCGCTGGAGTGCCCGATCACGGTGCTGATCGGCGACAGCGACCCGAAGGTCACCCTCGACGAGGCGATGTCCTGGCGCGAACACACGATCGGCACGTTCGCGCTGCACACCTTCGCCGGCGGCCACTTCTACCTGACCGATCACCAGGCGGCGGTCACCGCGCGCATCGCCGCCGCGATCTCCGCGGTGACGGGCCGCTCCGGGGCCTGAGCGACCCGGAGGCGCCCCCGGTCGGCGGACCGCCGCCAGGGGTGCTCGCTCGAATGGCTCCCGGTTTCGACCGGCGTACCGGTCCGGGACGCGGGGGCCGACGAGCGTCGGATCGAACGCGCGTACGAGATACCGGGTGTGCTCCGCCGGCGGCACCGATGCGGCCCGCCGATGATCGAGGCATGGCCGGTCAGGATCAAGTTCATGCCCTGTTGCCCGAGATTCAGCCGATGCTGGCCACCGCCGCGCCGCTGCCGGGGGAGGGCTACGACCTCGACTGGGGCTTCGAGATCAACTGGGACGGCGCCCGTACGGTGGTGTACTGCGCGGGGGACCGGACCGTACGGCTGCTCTCGGGCGAGGGCGAGGACGTCACCCGGACCTACCCCGAGCTGGCCGCCCTCGGCGAGCAGCACGGACAGCGGCAGGCCGTGCTCGACGGCGAGATCGTGGTGCTCGACAATCGCGGGCGCCCCGACTTCGAGCTGCTCCGACGGCGGATGGGCGTGGTGAACCCGCGCAAGGTGGCCCGGCTGACCATGGACGCGCCGGTGCACCTGATGCTCTTCGACGTGATGTACCTGGACGGCCGCTCGCTGCTGCCCACCCCGTACCGCGAGCGCCGGATGCTCCTGGAGAGCCTGGACCTGGCCGGCCCCCGGTGGTCCACGCCCGAATGGAGCGAGGGCGACGTGCAGCGCGCGTGGGCGACGAGCATGCACCACGGGTACGAGGGCATCGTGGGCAAGCGGCTGGCCTCGGACTACCAGCCCGGGCACCGCTCCCCGGACTGGATCAAGGCCAAGCACATCGAGACGCACGACGTGGTCATCGGCGGCTGGGTCGAGGGCCGAGGCGACCTGCGCGGCCTTCCGGGCAGCCTGCTCGTGGGCGTCGACGCACCCGACGGCCTGCGCTTCGTGGGCACGGTGGAGGACGGTCTGACCGCCGCCGAACGTGGCGAACTGGGCGAATACCTGGGTGCGTTGACCCGCGCCGACTCGCCGTTCGCCGGATTCGCCGACATCCCCGGCGCGCAGTGGGTCGACCCCCGCCTGGTCGCCGAGGTCACCGTCTCCGGCTGGACCACCGCCGGCCGACTCCGCCACCCGACCTGGCAACGCCTGCGCCCGGACCTGACCCGTCGCTGAGGCGCGGCCTCGACCCCCCGTGCGAGAACGGCCGGCGGCCGGCCGGTGAACATTCCCGCGGCCGGCGGGCGGGGCCGAAATCCGCCTATGCAGCGGTGATTTCGGCACGGGACGATGAGGGACCCCATCCGAGCACCAAGGGCGACGACTGCGGAAGAGTCGGACGGCGAACGGGCGTTCCGGCTCGGCATCCCGACGGGTCATCGGGTTCGGACCGCGCAACTCCCGTCGATGCCTCCGACGACGTCCCCACGTCAGCCGAGGAGACCATTCGTGCTCTCGCTGCCTCGCACCCTGTCCGCGACGGCCGTGGCCGTCACCATCGTCGCCGGGACCGCCTTCGTCACGCCGACCGCCAACGCCGCCGCCGCGTCGAACTACGCGGCCCTGGGCGACTCGTACAGCGCCGGCGTCGGCGCGGGCAACTACCTACCCGACAGCGGCGCCTGCAAGCGCAGCGCCAACTCCTACCCGGCCCTGTGGAACAACAGCCACCCGGGCGGGTTCGCCTTCGCGGCCTGCTCCGGCGCCAAGACCGCCGACGTCCGCGCCGGCCAACTGTCCGTGCTGAACTCCGCGACCACCCTGGTGACCATCAGCATCGGCGGCAACGACGCCGGGTTCGTCGACACCGTCAAGTCCTGCGTGCTGGGCTCGGACAACGACTGCTCGGTCGCCGTCGACAAGGCGAAGACCTACGCGACGACGAAGCTCCCCGCCGACCTGGACGCCACGTACGCTCAGATCCACAACCGCGCGCCCAACGCGCGGCTGGTCGTGCTCGGTTACCCGCGCCTGTTCGAACTCGGCGGGTGCTTCCTGGGCATGAGCACGTACAAGCGCACCATCCTCAACCAGGCCGCCGACACCCTGGCCGACATCACCCGAGGGCGGGCCGGCGCGGCGAACGCCGACTTCGCCGACGTGCGCAACCGCTTCGCCGGACACGGCGTGTGCGGCTCGAACCCCTGGATCAACGGCATCAAGCTGCCCATCGACGAGTCCTACCACCCCAACAGCGCGGGCCAGAGCCAGGGCTACCTGCCCGCACTCCAGGCCACCGTCGGAACGACCGTCGGAGCGCGCCCCTAGCACTCCGCGATCTTCGCGGGCACCGGCCTACTCCTTCGCGGCCCGGGCGAACTGCCGGGCGATGACCATGCGTTGGATCTGGTTGGTGCCCTCGAAGATTTGCATGATCTTGGCCTCGCGCATGTAGCGCTCGACCGGGAACTCGCGGGTGTAGCCGCACCCGCCGAACACCTGGACCGCGTCCGTGGTGACCTTCATCGCCGCGTCGGTGGCGACCAGTTTCGCGACGCTGGCCTGGCGGCTGTACGGACGGCCCAGGTCACGGCGGCGGGCCGCGTCCAGGTAGGTCGCGCGTGCGGAGTCGACGGCGGCGGCCATGTCGGCGAGCAGGAAGCCCAGACCCTGGTGGTCGACGATCCGACGGCCGAACGTGGTGCGTTCGTTGGCGTACTCGACCGCCGCGTCCAACGCGGCCTGGGCCAACCCCGTCGCGCACGCCGCGATGCCCAACCGGCCCGAGTCCAACGCGCTCAACGCGATCGCCAACCCCTGGCCCTCGGCGCCGATCAGGCGGTCCCGGTCCAGGATCGCGCCGTCCCAGAACGCGTTGGTCGTGGGCACCGCGTTCAGGCCCATCTTCTCCTCCGGCCGACCGAACTCCAGCCCCTCTGCCGCGCCCGGGGCCAGGAAGCACGAGATGCCCCGACTGCCCTCGCCGGTCCGGGCGAACAGCGCGTAGAAGTCGGCCTTTCCGCCGTGTGTGATCCACGCCTTGGTGCCGTTGATCCGGTAACCGTCGGCGACCGGGCGCGCCTTGCAGACGATCGCGGCCGCGTCCGAGCCCGCGTGCGGTTCGGACAGGCTGTACCCGCCGATCAACCGGCCCTCCAGCATCCGCGGCAACCACCGCTCGCGCTGCTCGGGCGAGCCGTACGTGGCCACCGGGAAGCAGGCCAGCGTGTGCACGCTGGTGGCGACCGCCACCGCCGCCCAGCGTGCGGCCAGTTCCTCCAGGACCTGGAGGTAGACCTCGTAGGGCTGGCCGCTGCCGCCGTCCTCCTCGGCGTACGGCAGACCCAGCAGGCCCACCTCGCCCAGGATGGTGAACAGCCCCTCGGGGTAGCTCTCGTCGCGTTCGTGGCGCGCGGCGATGGGGGCCAGCTCGCGGTCCGCGACGGTGCGGGTGAGATCGAGCAGGTCCTCGGCGTCCCGAGTGGGCAGGAGGCGGTCGACGGTCACGGCTGCTCCGGAAGTCGAGGGTGTCAAGGTGTCGGGGGAGGGGGAAGGCCGGCCCCGAGGGGCCGGCCTAAGCGGGACGGGGTTCAGCCGGCCCAGACGAGTGCGGGGTCGGCGGCCTTGTCGACCGGGGCGGGCGCGGTCAGTTCGGCGAGCGCGGTGCGCGCCGCGGTGCGGTACTCGGCGACCCGGGCGAGCTTGATCTCCTCGTAGCCGCGGATCGACTCGGGCAGCGCGACCAGCGCCACCACCGCGTCCACGTTGGCGGCGGACAACTCGCGCAGCGCGGCCCGGACCAGGTTCCGGTACTGCGGCACCAGTTCGCGCTCGACCCGACGCACCTCGGCGTAGCCGAACAGGTCCAGGCGGGTCCCGCGCAGGCCGCGCGCCGCGCGCAGGGCGCGGAAGGCCGGCACCGCCGTGCGGCGCAGCCGGATCTTGCGCTTCATCCCCAGGTAGCGCAGCACCGGCGGGTGCAGCAGCACCGAGACCGCCGCGTCCGGGCCGAACTCGGCGTCCCGACGGGCCTGTTCGACCGGGTCCAGGTGCAGGCGGGCCACCTCGTACTCGTCCTTGTAGGCCATCAGGTGGTGCAGTGCCCGCGCGTACGCCACCGCGACGCGCTCACCCGCCGCCGCGCCGGCCCGCTCGATCGCCAGGGTCCGGACCGCGCGCACGTCGTCGGCGTACCGGCGGGCGTAGGCCGCGTCCTGGTAGCCCGTCAGATCGGCGATCCGGGTGCCCAGCACCTCACGCAGCTCGGCCTCGCCGCCCGAGCCGTCGGCCAGCGCCGCCGAGGCCGCGTCGACCTCGACCACCGCGCGCGGCGGTGCCTCGACGGCGGCGGCCAGTACCGCGGCCGGGTCCACGGCCATCGCCCGACCCCAGCGGAACGCCGCGAGGTTCTTGTCCACGGCCGCGCCGTTGAGGGTGATCGCCCGCTCGATCGCGCTCACGCTCAGCGGCAGGCAGCCGTGCTGGAACGCGGCGCCGATCAGGATCATGTTGGCCGGCATGTGGTCGGCGAACAGCGCCTCGGACAGGCCCAGCGCGTCCAGGTACAGGTTCTCGGCGCGCCTGGTCGCCGCGTCGATGCGCTCCAGCGTCTCGGTCGGTGAACCGGGCAGCGCGATCTGGTTGGTGACCATCGCGGCGGTCGGCACGATCGCGGTGTTGACCACGGCGACGGTGCGCTCCGGGTCGGCGGTGGCCAGGTTGCTCGCGGCCGCCGCGCCGAGCAGGTCGAAGCCGATCAGCACGTCCGCGCCGGCCCGCGAGGCGCGCAGCGCGCCGTCGATCGGCCGGTTCGAGATGCGCAGGTCGGACACCACCGGGCCGCCCTTCTGGGCCAGGCCGGTCTGCTCGAGGCCGGCCGCGTACAGCCCGTCCAGGTGGGCGGCCATCTGCAGGATCGAGGACACCGTCACCACGCCGGTGCCACCGATCCCGGGCATCCGCACCAGCAGGTCGGCGTCGGTGACCCGACGCGCGGGCAGCGCCGGCTCCAGCGGCAGGGCCGGTATGCCCCGGGCCTTGCGGGTGCCCGGCTCGACCAGCAGGAAGGACGGGCAGTCGCCGCTCAGGCAACTGAAGTCCGAGTTGCACGAGCCCTGGTGGATGTGCGTCTTGCGGCCGAACTCGGTGTCCACCGGCTGTACCGACAGGCACGAGGACTTGTCCCCGCAGTCGCCGCAGCCCTCGCACACCCGCTCGTTGACGACCACCTTCTCGGCCGGCGTCGGCAACTGCCCCCGCTTGCGCAGCCGGCGCTCCTCGGCCGCGCACCGGTCGTCGTGGATCAGCACGGTCACGCCGTCGAGGGCGGCCAACTCACGTTCGACATCCGCCAGTTCGTCGCGATGGCGGACGGTGGCGATCGGGTCGATCCGAACTCCCCGGTAGCCGCGCGGGTCGTCGGTGGTGACCACCACCCGGCGCACCCCCTCGACCGCGAGCCAGCGGGTCAACGCCGGTACGTCCAGCCGCCCTTCGGCCTTCTGGCCGCCGGTCATCGCGACCGCGTCGTTGTACAGCAGCTTGTAGGTCATCTTGGCGCCGGCCGCGACGGCGGCCCGGATCGCCAGTGACCCGGAGTGGTGGAAGGTGCCGTCGCCGAGGTTCTGCACGAAGTGCTTGTCGTCGGTGAACGGCATCAGGCCGATCCACTGCGCGCCCTCGCCGCCCATCTGGGTCAGCCCGAGCTGATGCCCTCGGCCCTTGCCGTCCAGCGCGATCATCACGTGGCAGCCGATGCCGACGCCGACCAGGGTGTCGTCGGCGGTGCGCGTGGACGCGTTGTGCGGACAACCGGAACAGAAGTACGGGGTGCGCGAGGCCAGCATCGGCAGCGCGATCCGCGACGGGCGCCTGGGGGCGAGCGTGGCCAGGTACGCGGTCGCGGACGCGGGCAGCCGCTCGGTGCCGATCCGCGCGGCGATGGCCCGGGCCACATCGTCCGCGCCGAGCGTGCCGCGCGCGGTGAGCAGCGGGCGACCGGTGTCGTCCCGGCGACCGACGATGCGCGGCGCGTCCGGGCGGCGGTACAGCGCCTCCTTCAGGCGGGCCTCCAGGAACGGCACCTTGTCCTCGACGACCAGCACCTCGTCCAGGCCGTCGGTGAGTTCGGCCAGTTCGGCGTCGTCCAGCGGGAACGGCATGCCGATCCGGATCAGCCGGACGCCGAGCGTGTCGTCCGCGTCCAGGCCGAGGTCGGCGAGCGCGCGGCGGACCACCGAGAACGACACACCCGCGGCGAGGATGCCCAGACGGGCGCCGGGGGCGTCCCGCTCGATCCGGTTGAGCCGGTGCTCCCGGGCGTAGGCGCGGGCCAGGTCGAGCCGACGGGTGATCAGGTCGTGCTCGGCGTCGAGCGCGGCCGGGCCGACCAGGGTGGGCAGCGTGCCACGCTTGGTCGCCGCCGGGACCGGGATGCCCTCGCCCCACTCGGACACGTCCACCGTGGTCGACGCGTCGGCGATGTCGGCGACGATCTTCAGGCCGGTCCACAGGCCGCAC
Source organism: Embleya sp. NPDC001921 (assembly GCF_053594475.1). Classification (NCBI taxonomy): domain Bacteria; kingdom Bacillati; phylum Actinomycetota; class Actinomycetes; order Kitasatosporales; family Streptomycetaceae; genus Embleya; species Embleya sp. NPDC001921. The sequence continues at coordinate 117,456 of NZ_JBSFEO010000034.1, read as the reverse complement.
GCGCGGGACATGGCCACCGCGTGCAGGCCGAACTCGACGATCTCGCCGATCGTGCCGGGCGCGAGCAGCGGCATCGACAGGCTTTCCATCATCGGCTCGCACGAGCTGGGCACCGTCGACGACTTGCTGCCCGGGTCGTCGCCGATCCACGCGACGGCGCCGCCGAGCGGGGCGGTACCCGCCATCGTGGCGTGCCGGATCGCGTCCGCGGCCCGGTCCAGGCCCGGGTTCTTGCCGTACCAGAACCCGGTCACCCCGGCGTACCGGGCGCCCGGGGTCTGGTCGACGAGCTGCGTCCCGGCGACGGCGGTCGCGGCCAGTTCCTCGTTCAACCCCGCCTGGAACACCACGCCCGCCGGGTCCAGCCAGCGCTTGGCGCGCCCCATCTCCAGGTCCACGCCACCCAGCGGCGAACCCTGGTAGCCGCTGACGAAGATCCGGGTGTCCAGGCCGCGGGCGATGTCCAGCCGGCGCTGCTCCAGGGTCAGCCGGATCAACGCCTGCACACCCGAGATCAGCACGCGGCCCCGCTCGGCGGTGTACTTGTCGTCCAGGGAGACATCCGGGAAGGACGCCGGCGCGTCCTGCGACGCCGGGACCGGAAGCGAAGGCGAAGCCTGATCTGTGCGCACGGAAGCCTCCGTCGTAGCCGGATGGGGTGGGGTGGGGTGCGGTAAGCACACCAACGGCGCCTCCAGGACGCAAGTACCTTGCGAGATTTAGGGTCGAAGACGCAAAGATCTTGCCGGGCGGTGATTGGTCGGTGGATTTGTTTGCGTGTGAAGCGCGTCACCGAAGGGGTCGGGTGGGACCCGGTCGTTCGCGCGGGGCCGTCCAGGGGTAGCCGAGCACACCGTGGGCACGACGAAACGCGACGGTATGTGGAACGAGGGGCGGTGCGGCCGGGATGGGCGATTCGCAGGCGCGTGAACCGGACGTGCGTGAACCGGGAGCGCGTGAACCGGAGGTGGGCGAACCGGACGTGCGCGTACTGCGCGAGATCGACGAGTTTCGCGATGTCGAGCACCTGTACGGCGGGATCTGGCCGGCCGTGCCGGGTCAGGGCCTCCCGGTGACCGTCGAACTGATGCGGGCGCTTTCGCACGCCGGGAACTACGTCGCCGGGGCGTATCGGGCCGGCCGCATGGTCGGCGCGACGGTCGCCTTCCTGGGCGCGCCGATCGGCGAGACGCTGCACTCGCACGTCACCGGCGCGCTGGCCGGGAGCGGTGCGGGCTTCGCGCTCAAGACGCACCAGCGCGAATGGGCCCTCGCCCGCGGGCTGCGCCGGATCACCTGGACGTACGACCCGCTGATCCGCCGCAACGCCCACTTCAACCTGACCAAGCTGGGCGCGCGGCCGGTGGCCTACCTGCCGGACTTCTACGGCGACATGGTGGACACCATCAACAGCGGCGACGAGAGCGACCGGCTCCTGGTGTCCTGGGAGCTGAACGAATCGAGGGTACGTGCGGCCGTGCGCCGCGAGTGGACCCCGCCCCCACCGCCCCCGAACGCCGAGTCGGCCCTGACGACACGAGCCGGTCGACCGGCCCCGACCGGCACGAACGCCGAGACCGTACTGATCGCCGTTCCCCCGGACATCGAATCCCTCCGCCGCACCGACCCGAGCACGTCCCGAGCCTGGCGCACGGCCCTACGCGACACCCTGGGCACCCTCCTCGACAACGGAGCCACGGTGCTGAGCTTCGACCGGGACGCGGGGTATGTGGTGTCGCGCTCGCGGCGGGAGTGACCGGGACACGCTCGTGGCCGATCGCGGCCGTTCGACGGCACGCGGATCGGGGCGACGACCTGGAGGCGGACCTGATCGCGCTCGCCCGGGCGTGGGTGGACGTACACGCTCCCGCGCGCCATGGAGGCGAGATCTACCCGAATTCGGGCAGATTCTTGCCGTCGGGGAGGGTCGGGTCCAGGATCGGAGTGTGGCTGACGGTGAATTGGTGGAGCGCATCGCGGCGACGACCGGGCTGTCCCCCTCGGAGGCGGCGCGGATCGTCGACGACGTGCTGGCCTGGTACCGAGAGCCGGTCGAGGACTACGTCCGGCGCCGGCATCGGCACCACAAGGTCTACGGCAAGCGCAACGCGCAGATCTACCGCCTGATCGCCGCCGAACTCGGTGATCGCCTCGTCGCGCCACCGGAGTTGACCGAGCGTCAACTGCGGCGCGTCATCTACGGCTGAGCCGACCGGTCCCCCGGCCCGACCGGGGCCGCCGGGTCGACGGGGTCGCTTCGGCCGACCCGGTCGCCGGCGACCCGCGACGTGCCCGACGGACCGACCCTTCGACCCTTCGACCGCCCGGCGTGGCCGAACGGACCGACCTGCCAAGAGCAAGGAGCGCAGCAGCATGTGTGGAATCGTGGGCTACATCGGCGCGCAGCAAGCCGCCCCCATCCTGCTCGAAGGACTCGCCCGGCTGGAGTACCGAGGCTACGACTCGGCCGGCATCGCGGTGCTGGGCGCGCGCGGCGCGGCCAAGGTGGTGCGTCGGGTGGGCCGCGTACACGCGCTCGCGACCGCCGTACCGGCCAAGACCTCGGGCCGGGTCGGCATCGGGCACACCCGTTGGGCCACCCACGGCGTGCCCTCGGAGACCAACGCGCATCCGCACGCTTCGGCGGACGGCCGGATCCAGGTCGTGCACAACGGGATCATCGACAACGCGGCGGCGTTGCGGGCCCGGCTCACCGCCGAGGGGGTCGAACTGGCCTCCGATACCGACACCGAGGTGCTGGCGCACCTGATCGCCCGGGCGAACGAGGGCACCCTGGAGGCGGCCGTGGTGGCCGCGCTCGCGCAGGTGACCGGGACGTACGCGATCGCCGTCGTGGACGCGGCGACCCCGGACCGGATCGTGGTGGCCCGGAACGGGTCGCCGCTGCTGATCGGGGTCGGCGAGCGGGAGATGTTCGTCGCGAGCGACGCCGCGGCCCTGGTCCGGCACACCAGTTCGGTCGTGCACCTGGAGGACGGCGAGTTGGCGAGCGTCACCGCGACCGGCTTCCGCACCTTCACCCGCGAGCACGCGGACGTCGCCAAGACGCCCACCACGGTCGAACTCACCGTGGAGGAACTCGAACTCGCGGGCCATGAGCACTTCATGCACAAGGAGATCCACGAACAGCCCTCCTCCGTGGAGCGCATGCTGGGCGGGCGGCTCGACGACCGGTTCGGCTCGGCCCGGCTGGACGGACTGCGGATGGAACTGCGCGAGCTGCGCGGGTTCCGTCGGGTCAAGGTGCTCGGATGCGGATCGGCCTACTACGTAGGCCAGTTGGGGGCCGGGCTGATCGAGGACCTGGCCCGGGTGCCGGCCGACGCCGAACCCGCCTCGGAGTTCCGCTACCGCAATCCGGTGATCGAGCCGGACACGCTGTACGTCGCGGTCAGCCAGTCCGGCGAGACCGCGGACACGTTGTTCGCCGTGCGCGAGATCCAGCGCAAGGGTGGTCGGGTGGTCGGCCTGGTCAACGTGGTCGGCTCGTCCATCGCGCGGCAGTGCGACGGCGGCATCTACCTGCACGCGGGGCCCGAGGTCTCGGTCGCCTCGACCAAGGCGCTGACCCACATGTCGGTGGGCTTCGCGCTGTTGGCGCTGGCGCTCGGTCGGGTGCACGACCTGTCGCACGCGGACGGCGCGCGGATCCTGGCCGGCCTCCAGGCGTTGCCCGGCCAGATCGCGGAGATCCTGGCCGACGAGCAGACCATCGCCGAGGCGGGTCGGCGGCTCGCGGACGCGCGCAGCCTGTTCTTCATCGGCCGGGTACGGGGCTTCCCGGTCGCGCGGGAGGCGGCGCAGAAGTTCAAGGAGATCACCTACCGGCACGCCGAGGCGTACCCGAGCAGCGAACTCAAGCACGGTCCGCTCGCGCTGATCGACGCCGACCTGCCGACGGTGGCGATCATCCCGGACGACGGCCTGGTCGGCCGCAATCTCGCGGCGGCACACGAGATCCGCGCGCGCGGCGGCCGGCTGACCGTGATCACCCACCCGGGGGTGGACCTCGGCGACCTCGAAGCCGACCGGATCGACATCCCGCGCAACGAACCCGAACTCGACCCGATCCTGCTGACGATCCCCACCCAACTCCTGGCCTACCACGCGGCCCGAGCCCTTGGTGAGGACATCGACCGCCCCCGCAACCTCGCCAAGTCCGTCACGGTCGAGTAGGCCACTCGGTCCACCCGTCGCCCGTTGCCCACCCGGCCCGCTCGGCCCCTCCGAGCGGGCCGGACGCATGTCCGGGCCCGCCCGCCCAGGTCACACACGACGCCGACACGGCGGAACGGCAACCCGCGAACGCACGTCGGCGACCGATCGCGGGGCGGCCGGATCACCCGGAGAGACGACCTGCGGTGGGCAGCCCGGCCCGCGGCGGGGGAGTCTCGGGTGTGGACACCGCGCCCACCCTCGCAGCCCCGACGGCGCCACACATCTCCCCCGACCCGAGCCCGCCTCGGACCCGACCCGCGCCACCCCCGTCGCCCGCCCGAGGCGCACTCCGCCGACCGAGGGACTATCGCGTTACATTGACTGTCGTCAGGAATGATAGATACTGGCTCCGCGACTCCCGCTGACACCAGGATGAGGTGCGCGCACATGGAGCTGTTTCCCTCCGCTCATGTCGACACGTTCTGTCGTGATCGACTGCCACCGGCCGAGTTGTGGCCCGAACTGCGTTTTGAACTGCCGGAATTGCGCTACCCGACTCGGCTCAACTGTGCCCGGGTCCTGTTGGACGACACCGTGCGGCGACTGGGTCCCGACCGGCGGTGCCTGGTCACGCTCGATGACGAGTGGACCTACGGTGACCTGCTGCTTCGGGCCGATCAGGTGGCCCGGGTACTGACCGAGGACCTCGGCGTGGTGCCGGGCAATCGGGTGTTGTTGCGCGGCCCGAACAACCCGTGGCTGGTCGCCTGCTGGTTCGGCGTACTCAAGGCGGGCGGTGTCGTGGTCACCACGATGCCGCTGCTGAGGGCGCACGAGCTGACCACGCTGTGCGAGATCAGCGCGCCCACGGTCGCGCTGTGCGACCACCGCTTCCTGGAGGAGTTGGACGCGGCCCGGGTGCCGGGACTGACCACCCTCGCCTACGGCGGCGACGCGCCGACCGACCTCGCCCGGCGCTGCGCGGACAAGAGCGGCGGGTTCGAGGCGGTGGACACCTCGGCCGACGACGTCGCGCTGATCGCGTTCACCTCCGGGACCACCGGCCGGCCCAAGGCCACCATGCACTTCCACCGCGACGTGTTGGCCAACTCCGACACCTTCTCGCGGCACATCCTCAAGCCCACCCCGGACGACCTGTTCGCGGGCACCCCGCCGCTGGGCTTCACCTTCGGCCTCGGCGGCCTGGTGGTCTTCCCGCTGCACGTCGGCGCGGCCACCCTGCTGCTCGAACACGCGTCGCCCGAGCGGCTGGCCCGGATCATCGCCGACCACGGCGTCACCGTGTTGTTCACCGCGCCGACCGCCTACCGGGCGATCATGGGCGCGGGCCTGGCCGACCTGCTCAAGGGCGTCCGGCGGTGTGTGTCGGCGGGCGAGGCGCTGCCCGCGGAGACCTGGCACGACCTGCGCGCGGCGACCGGAATCGAGCTGATCGACGGGATCGGTGCGACCGAACTGCTGCACGTGTTCGTCTCCGCCGCCGACCAGGACATCCGCCCCGGCGCGACCGGCCGCGCGGTGCCCGGCTTCGAGGCCGTGGTGCTCGACGCCGACGGTCACCGCGTCCCGGACGGCACACCCGGGCAGCTCGCGGTCAAGGGGCCGACCGGCTGCCGCTACCTCGACGACCCACGCCAGACCAGTTACGTGCGGGACGGCTGGAACATCACCGGCGACACCTACATCCGCGACGCCGACGGCTACCTCTGGTACCAGGCCCGCAGCGACGACATGATCGTCTCCTCCGGCTACAACATCGCCGGTCCCGAGGTCGAACTCGCCCTGGCCGCCCACCCGGACGTCGCCGAGTGCGGCGTGGTCGGCGCACCGGACCCCAGGCGCGGCCTGATCGTCAAGGCGTACGTCGTGCTGCGCGAGGGAGTGGCCGCCGACGCGGACACCGCCACCCGCATCCAGACCTTCGTCAAGCAGGCCATCGCGCCGTACAAGTACCCGCGCGCCGTCGAGTTCGTGGCCGCGCTGCCGCGCACCGGCAACGGCAAGCTGCGGCGCGGCGAGCTGCGCGCCTGGGCCCAGGATGCCGCCGCGCCCGCACCGGCCGGACCGACGCCCCCGGCCCCGAATCCCTCGGCCCCGAATCCCTCGGCCCCGGACCCATCAGCGTCGAATTCATCATCAGCCCCGGACCCCCTTGCCCCGGAAACCTCGTGAAAGGCGACGAGATGCAGGACACCCGCCCGGCACAGACCGACCCGGCCGATCCGGCGGACGACTCGGCCGAGGCGGCGACGCTGCCCTCGGTGGTGATCGAGCGCCGGGTCGAATGGCAGGACACCGACGCCGCCGGCCACTACCACTACTCGGCGGTGCAGCGCTGGGTCGAGGCGGCGGAGGCGGTGCTGATGCGCCGGCTGGGGGTGGCCGACCTGTTCGGCCGGATCCCGCGCGTGCACTTCGAGGCGGACTACCGCGAGCGGCTGTGGTTCGGCGAGTCCGCGCACATCGCGCTGGCGATCGCCCGGGTGGGCACCAGCTCGCTGCACTACACGTTCGAGGTGCGCGGCGAGCACGGCGTCGCCGCGACCGGTCGGGTGTCCGTCGCGCACTGCCCGCCGGACGCGAAGGGCGCCTCGCCCTGGCCGGACGGGATCCGGGCCGCGCTCTCCAGCGGCGGCCCGCAACGACCGGAGTCGTACGCCTGACCGGCGCGCCGGTGCGAGGGCTCACAGGCCCCGCGAGCCCTCGACCCGCACCGGATATCGCGCCCTGTTGACGACCGTGGAATTTATTACATACGCTCGGGTAGGCCGGGAACATTGGAGGACGCTGTGCGCATCGCAGTCATCGGTGGCGGGCCGGGCGGGTTGTACTTCGCCGCCCTCGCCAAGCAGCTCTCGCCGGCTTCGGAGATCACCCTGTGGGAGCGCAACGCACCGGACGACGTGTTCGGCTTCGGCGTGGTCTTCTCCGACGAGACGCTGGACGGCATCGCGCAGGCCGACCCGGAGATCTTCGCCGCGATGTCCGCGGGCTTCGCCCGCTGGACCGACATCGACATCCGCTACGGCGGTCGCACCCTGACCTCCGGCGGGCACGGGTTCGCCGCGCTGGGCCGGGAGCGACTGCTGCGCATCCTCCAGGAGCGGTGCGCCGCGCTCGGCGTGGACCTGCGCTACCGAACCGAGGCACCCGACGTGGACGAACTGGCGCGCAGCCACGACCTGGTGGTCGCCTCGGACGGCGTGCGCTCCGCGGTGCGCGAACGCTACGCCGACACCTTCCGGCCCGATCTCGACGAGCGCGGCTGCCGGTACATGTGGCTGGGCACCGACAAGGTCTTCGACGCGTTCACCTTCATCGTCGACAAGTTCGACTTCGGCGTGGTGCAGGTGCACGCGTACCCGTTCGACGACCGGCGCAGCACCTTCATCGTCGAACTCGCCGAGGACGCCTGGCGGCGCGGCGGGTTCGCCGAGTTCGCCGGTCGCGACCTGCCGCGCGGGGCCAGTGACGACGCGGGCATCGCGCGGTGCGAGGCGCTGCTGGCCGAACACCTGGACGGCCACCGGCTGATCCCGAACAACTCGCGCTGGATCAGGTTCAGCACCGTGCGCAACGCCTCGTGGCACCACGAGAACGTGGTCCTGCTCGGCGACGCCGCCCACACCGCGCACTTCTCCATCGGCTCGGGCACCAAACTCGCGATGGAGGACGCGCTCGCGCTGGCCGCGTGCCTGAACGAGCACGCCGGTATCCCGGCCGCGCTGACCGCCTACGAGGCCGAGCGCAAGCCGGTGGTCGGCTCCACCCAGCGCGCCGCGCAGGCCAGCCTGGAATGGTTCGAGAACATCGACCGCGCGGTCGGCCAGGCGCCCGAACAGTTCGCCTTCAACCTGCTCACCCGCAGCCGCCGGGTCACCCACGCCAACCTGCTCGAGCGCGACCCCGAGTTCGTCGCCCGGGTGGACGCCGCGTTCACCGCCGGGCGGCCGGACCGGGTGGACGCCGCGCCGATGTTCCAGCCCTTCCGGCTCGGCTCGGTCCGGCTGCGCAACCGCGTGCTGGTGCCGCCGATGGCCACCTACGCGGCCCGCGACGGCATCCCGGGCCCGTTCGAGGCCGCGCACCTGGGCGCGCTCGCGCTCGGCGGGGCGAGCCTGGTCTTCGCGGGCATGACGGCCGTACTGCCGAACGGCCGGGCCACCGGGGCCTGTCCGGGCCTGTGGTCGGACGCGCACGAGGCCGCGTGGCGTGACGTGGTCACCCGGGTCAAGGAACAGGCGCCGGACGGACCGCTGTTGGGCATTCAGCTCAGCCACGCCGGGCGCCGCGCGGCGACCACCGTGCCGGACGCCGACGGTCGGAGCGTGCCGCTGGGCCCGAACGGCTGGCCGACGGTGGCGGCGTCGGCGATCGCGTGGGACGCCGCGAACGACTTCCGGCCGCGAGAGGCGGACCGCGCCGACCTGGACGCGATCACCGCCGCGTTCGCCGACGCCGCCGCACGGGCCGACCGGGCGGGCTTCGACGCGCTGGAACTCCAGTACGGCCACGGCCACCTGATCTCCGGCTTCCTGTCCCCGCTGACCAACCTGCGCGAGGACGAGTACGGCGGCCCGCTCGCCGGCCGGCTGCGCTTCCCGATAGAGGTGCTGTCCGCGGTGCGGGCGGTGTGGCCGACGAACAAACCGCTGGTGGTGCGCATCTCGGCGAGCGACTGGGCCGAGGGCGGCACCACCGAGGACGACGCGGTACGCATCGCCCGGGCACTGGCGGCGGCCGGCGCGGACGGGATCGACGTGTCCTCGGGCGAGGTGGTCGCGCACGAGCGGCCCGCCTACGGGCGCGGCTACCAGACCCCGTTCGCCGATCTGATCCGCAACGCGACCGGCGTGCCGACCATCGCGGTCGGCGCGATCTCCACCTATGACGACGTCAACTCGATCCTGCTCGCCGGTCGCGCCGACCTGTGCGCGGTCGGCCGCGCCCACCTGTACGACCCGATGTGGACGCTGCACGCCGCCGCCGAGCAGGGCTACACCGGACCCGGCGCGCCGTGGCCGAGCGCGTGGCGCCCCGGCAGCCGCAAGCCGCCCGGCGCGGGCAGCGACCGGGTGCCGCCGCGACTGCACCTGCTGCGCGAGAGCGTCGAAGCGGTGCCGCGCCGTTGGCGGCCCGAGCCCGATCCGAGCCTGGTGGCCGTACCCGGCCGGCGTTGACCCGGACACGAGGAGCCCGACATGGACAGTCCCACCCCGCCGATCGTGCTGACCGGTGAACAACGCGACAACCCGCCCCGGTTCAAGGCCGCCGCCGTGCAGGCCTCGCCGGTCTACCTGGACGCGGCCGCCACCGTGGCCAAGGCGGTCGCACTGATCCGCGAAGCCGCCGCCAACGGCGCCGCTTTGATCGTCTTCCCCGAGGTGTTCGTGCCGGGGTACCCGTACTGGAACTGGACGATGAACCCGGTCCAGGGCTCACCCTGGTTCGAACGCCTGTACCGCTCCTCGGTGGACGTGCCCGGCCCGCACGTGGAAGCCCTGCGCGCCGCCGCCCGGGCGGCCGGCGCGGTCGTGGTGATCGGCGTCAACGAGCGCGGCCCGCACAGCATGGGCGTGCTCTACAACACGATGCTGACCATCGACGCGGACGGCGAACTGATCGGGGTGCACCGCAAGTTGGTGCCCACCTGGGCGGAGAAGCTGACCTGGACCGGCGGCGACGGCAGCTCGCTGCGGGTGCACCCGACCGGGATCGGCCCGCTCGGCGTGCTCGCGTGCGGCGAGAACACCAACACGCTGGCCCGCTTCACCCTGCTCGCACAGGGCGAACTCGTACACGCCGCGAGCTACATCGCCCTGCCGGTGGCTCCGGCCGACTACGACATGGCGGACGCCATCGCCGTGCGCACCGCCGCGCACAGCTTCGAGGGCAAGGTGTTCTCGGTGGTCGCGTGCTCGACCATCTCGCCCGAGATCGCGGACGCCATCGCCGCCGACGACGACGAGGTGCGCAAGCAGCTCGGCCGCGAACGCAGCGCGCTCTCCGGGATCTTCGGACCCGACGGCCGCCCGGTCACCGAACCGCTGATCGACGACGAGGGCATCGTCTACGCCGACATCGATCTCGCCAAGTGCATCCAGCCCAAGCAGATGCACGACATCGTCGGCCACTACAACCGCTTCGACATCTTCCGACTGAACGTCGACAACCGGCCCAGATCACCGATCACGTTCACCCACGACAGTGCCCCCGCGCCCCTCGCACCTGCCCCCGAGGAGGAGAAATGACCACCCAGGACGACAACATGCTCGGCCGGGCCCGAGTCACCGACACCCCGGAACTGAGCGCCTACTACGCCGAGTTGGCCGACCGCGAGGCCGGCGCGCTGTGGACCGTGGCGAACGAGATCGAGCCGTGGTACCCACAGCCCAAGTCGGTGCCCACGCTGTGGCGCTACGCCGAACTGCGCCCCCTGGTGCGCAAGGCGCTGGACCTGGTCAAGGCGGACGACGCGGGCCGCCGGGTGGTGATGCTGGTCAACCCCGGGCGCCGGGACGTCAGCGCGGCGGCCGGCCTGCTGTACACGGGCCTGCAGATCATGGGCCCGGGCGAGTCGATGACCGCCCACCGACACCAGGCCGCCGCGCTGCGCTTCGTCCTGGAGGGCACCGGCGCGTGGACCATCGTGGACGGCGAGAAGCTCAAGGTCGGCGCCCGCGACTTCGCGATCACCCCGAACGGCACCTGGCACGAGCACGGCAACGAGTCCGACGACGCGCCGGTGATCTGGCAGGACGGCCTGGACATCCCGCTGGTCAACGCGCTGGACGCGGGCTTCTACGAGGTGCACCCCGACGTGTACCAGGTGCCCGGCAAGGTGGTGAACTCCTCGGTCCTGACCTTCGGCGGCAACCTGGTGCCCTACGGCGCCGAGCGCTGGACCCGGCCCTACTCGCCGCTGCTGGCCTGGCCGTGGGAGCCCACCTACCAGGCGCTGCTGGACCTGGCGAAGGCGAGCGAGGGATCGCCGTACGACGGCGTGATCATGGAGTACACCAACCCCGCCACCGGCGGCTCGGTGATGCCGACGATGAGTGCGCACATCCAACTCCTGCGGGCCGGACAGGCGACGAAGGCGCACCGGCACACCGGTTCGGTCGTGTACACCGCGGCCAAGGGCCACGGCGTCTCGGTCGTGGGCGGACAGCGCTTCGAGTGGCACGAGGGCGACGTGTTCGCGGTCCCGGCCTGGGCCTGGCACGAACACGCCAACCTCGACCGGTCCGAGGACGCGGTGCTGTTCTCCTTCAACGACTTCCCGGTGATGCGCTCGCTCGGCTTCCACCGCGAAGAGGCCTACCTCGGCAACGACGGGCACCAGCCGACCCCCTGATCACCGGGTGCCCGATCGCCGCGTGAGCACCGATCGCCGGCCCCGCGACACCCGACCCCCCCACGACGCCCCGGGCGGCGCGACCGCGTCGCCCGGACGGCAAGGACAGTGAGGACACTCCCATGCGCCTGGTCACCTACACCGTCGACGGCACGACGCCCCGCCTGGGCGCCGAGGACGGCGCGCACGTGATCGACCTCGTCGCGCTCGCCGCCGCGGCGGACACCGAACTCCCCGGCGATCTGCTGTCGTTCATCCGCGCGGGCGCCGAGGCGTTCGACGCCGCGCGCGAGCTGCTCGGTGGCGACCCGGCCGACCGGCCCGCCGCCGCCGTGCACGCGAGCGCCGACGTGCGGCTGCTCGCGCCGCTGCGGCCCGGGAAGATCATCGGCATCGGGCTCAACTACGTCGAGCACGTGGCCGAGTCCAGCCGCACCCTGGACACCGCGAAGGAACTCCCGGATCGTCCGGTGCTGTTCGGCAAGCCCGCGACCGCGGTCACCGGCCCCGGCGCGCCGATCCTGCACAACGGCGACCTGACCCGGCAGCTCGACTGGGAGTGCGAACTCGCGGTCGTGATCGGGCGGACCGCGTACAAGGTGAGCGAGGCCGACGCGTGGGACCACGTGTTCGGGTACAGCATCATGAACGACATCAGCGCCCGCGACCAGCGCCGGTCCGGACAGTGGTTCTTCTCCAAGGGCCAGGACTCCTACGCGCCGTTCGGCCCCGCGGTGGTCACCGCCGACGACATCCCGGACGCGCAGGCGCTGGACCTGTCGCTGCGGGTCAACGGCGACATCAAGCAGAAGTCCAACACGCGGCACATGCTCTTCGACATCCCGCGCCTGATCGCCGACATCTCCTCCGGGATGACCCTGGAGCCGGGCGACGTGATCTCCACGGGATCGCCGTCCGGCGTCGGCGCGGCCCAGGTCCCGCCGCAGTACCTGCGCCCGGGCGACGTGGTGGAGGCCACCGTCGAGCGGATCGGCACGCTGTCCAACCCGGTGATCGACGCCCGCTGACCCGCGGCTCGACCCCAACCCCACACTCTCGGCTCGCAGTCGGCATCCAGCAGGAGGACCTCCGTGCGTCAACACCCTTACCGCATCGGCCAGATCGTGCCGAGTTCGAACGTCACGATGGAAACCGAGGTACCCGCGATCCTGCGGGCGCGCGAGGCGGTCGCCCCGGAGCGCTTCACGTTCCACTCCAGTCGGATGCGGATGACGCACGTCACGCCCGAGCAACTCAAGGCGATGGACGCCGACTCCGACCGCTGCGCGGTCGAACTCTCCGACGCGCGGGTGGACGTGCTCGGCTACGCGTGCCTGGTGGCGATCATGAGCATGGGTCTGGGCTACCACCGGGTCTCCGAGGAGCGGCTGCACACCCGGACCGTCGAGAACGGCGCACCCGCGCCGGTGGTCACCAGCGCCGGCGCGCTCGTGCACGGGCTGCACACGATCGGCGCGCGCAAGGTCGCCCTGGTCGCGCCGTACATGCTGCCGCTGACCCGCACCGTGGTGGACTACCTGGGCCACGAGGGCATCGAGGTGCTCGACTTCGAGGCGCTGGAGATCCCGGACAACCTCGACGTGGCCGCGCACGACCCGCTGCGCCTGCCGGGCATCGCGGAGCGGCTCGCGCACGCGGACGCGGACGCGGTGGTGTTGTCCGCGTGCGTGCAGATGCCCTCGCTGGCCGCGATCGAGGAGGCCGAGCAACGGCTGGGCAAGCCGGTCGTCTCCGCCGCGGTGTGCACCGTGCACCAGATGTTGCGCGCCCTCGACCTGCCCGCCTTCGCGCCGGGGGCCGGACACCTGCTGTCCGGGAAGTTCGCCGAGGCGCCCCTGGGCGCCGCCTCCGCCGACGCGGGCTCGGCGACGTGAGCGCCCCGGGCCCGGACCACGCGCCGCTCGTGCGGCTGCCCGTCGGCACGCTGCGCGGGCGGACCGAGAACGGGCTCGCGGTCTTTCGCGGCATTCCGTACGCGGCGCCGCCGGTCGGCGAACTGCGCTGGCGGCCGGCCCGACCGCATCCGGGTTGGGCGGGGGTCCGGGACGCGGGCGAGTACGGACCCGGTGCCCCGCAGGTCGGGCTGGTCGATCCGGTCCTCGGCGGCCACGGCGCGCCGCCGTTCGACGAGGACTGCCTCACGCTGAACGTCTGGACGCCGGGCCCGGACGACGCCCGCCGCCCGGTCCTGGTCTGGATCCACGGCGGCGGCTTCGTCAGCGGCTCCGGCACACTGCCGATCTACGCGGGGGACACCTTCGCGCGCGACGGCGACCTGGTCGTGGTGAGCGTCTCCTACCGGATCGGCGCGCTCGGCTACCTCTACCTCGGGGCCGAGGACGACGCGGACGCCGGCAACTTCTGGTTGACCGACCAGCTCGCCGCGCTGCGCTGGGTCCGGGAGCACATCGCGGCCTTCGGCGGCGACCCGGACGACATCACCGTCGCGGGCCAGTCGGGCGGCGCCTTCTCCACGGCGGCGCTGGCCGTACACCCGCAGGGCCGCGGACTGTTCCACCGCGCGATCCTGCAGAGCCCGCCGCTGGGTGTGCCCACGCCCGACCGCGAGGAGGCGCTGCGGACCACGGCCGCGCTGATGGAGGTGGCCGGCGTCCCCGACGTCGCGCACCTGCGCGCGCTGCCGTGGGAGGCGCTGGTCGAGGCCACCGTCGGGATGTTCGGCGTGCAGGCCCGGTGGGGCCGATGGCCGGTGCCCTTCCTGCCCATGGTCGACGGTTCGACGCTGACCCGGCACCCGTTGGCGGCCCTCCTGGCCGGGGAGAATCCGGACCTGGACATCCTGCTCGGCTGGACCGCCGACGAGGCGGGCTTCGCGTTCGGGGTCGACGAGATGTACGCGAAGGCCACGTTCGAGCAGGTCCGGGCACGTTTCGACGAGGCGTTCGGCGCGCGGGGCGGGGAGGCGTACGAGATCTTCGCCGCCGAGCGCCCGGGTGGCGCTCCACTGGAGCTGTTGACCGACCTGGTCTCCGAGGAGTTGTTCCGGCTGCCGGGCACGGCCCTCGCGGAGGGTCGGGCCGAGCAGGAACGGCCTGTGTGGCTCTACCAGTTCGACTACGCGACGCCCGCGTACGACGGTCGGCTGGGCGCCGCGCACTGCCTGGAGTTGCCGTTCACCTTCCGCAACGCCCACCGGTGGGCGCACGCGCCGTTCCTGGCCGGGGTCGAAGCCAAGACCCTGGACGGGCTGGGCGCGGCGATGCACGACGCGTGGATCGCGTTCGTCCGGACCGGCGACCCCAACCACGCCGGGCTGCCCGCGTGGGAGCGGTACACGACGCCGACCCGGGCGACGATGCGCTTCGCGGCGGCCTGCGAGCCGGGAACCGACCCGGTCGGCGCGGCCAAGCGCGGGTTGTACGGGGCCGGCGTGGGCGACGGGAGGAGCTGAGCGCGGGCGGCGGGCCGGTGTCGGCCGGCCCCAGGGGGTGGGGAGCGGGGGGTTTCGAGGGGCCGCCGAACGGTTCGCGAGCGCGGCCGGGGTGTCGACGACCGGGTGGTTCGCGCGGTTCGCGCGTTTCGGCCGAATGATCGTCGCGGTGGAATACTGGCCGCCGCTCCGCATGGAGGCTCCCCACGGAAGGAGGCCCTGGATGGGCTTCGGCCCCAAGTCCATGGCCACGCTCGGCAAGGCGATCACCGGCCGTGACCTGATCGCCACGGACACCCCCGCGGGGTTCGGGTCGGCCGCCGCGCGCCGGACCCTCCCGGCGCGTACCCGCTCGGACCTCCTGGTCGCGCTCGTGGCGATGGCCGTCGACCTGCTCGGCTACGTGGTCACCGTCCGCGGCGACGGCGCCGGGGAGACCGTGACCTGCGTCGCGTTCCTGGTCGCCTCGGCGCTGTGCCTGGTGGCGCGCCGGCGCGCCCCGTTCCCGGTGCTGCTCGCGGTTCTGGTGCTTCAGGTGGGGTTGAACCTGTCGACCGACATCGGGCAGCGGTTCGGCATCTCGTTGGCGGTCGCGCTGTACACCGTCGGCCTGGCCTGCCGGCCCCGGACGATCGCGGTGGCCGCGGCGCTGACCATGGCCGCCCAGACCTCCGGCTACCGCAACGCCGACGAGTCGTTCTTCTGGGTGTTCAGCGGCGACCTGGTCGCGACCGCGCTGGTGCTGGGGGCGAGCGCGGCGGTGCGGCACTGGCAGGGGCAGGTCGAGGTCAACCGGGTCCTGCTGGCCGAGCGCGCGCTGACCGAGGAGCGCCGACGGATTGCCCGGGAACTGCACGACATCGTGGCGCACCACATCACCACCATGCATCTGATGTCCGGCGGCGCCCGGGCCAGTCTGGAACGCGACGTGGACGGCGCACGCGGCGCGCTGCTCACCCTGGAGGCGTCCGGTCGGGTCGCGCTGGACGAGATGCGGCAGTTGCTCGGCGTGCTGCGCAGCGACAAGGACCCGGAGACCGCGCCGTCGAGCCCGCAGCCCGGCGTCGACGACCTCGACCGGCTGATCGCCGAATCCTGCCTGGCCGGCCTGCCGACCGAGCTCCAGGTGCTCGGCACGCGCCGCGAACTGCCGCTGCCGGTCGGCCTCGCGCTGTACCGGATCACCCAGGAGGCGCTCACCAACGCCCGCAAGCACGCCGGCAGCGCGGCCATGGCCCGGGTGCTGCTGGAATACCTGCCGGACGCGGTCGCCATCGAGATCCGCGACGACGGCGGCGGCGACAAGGCCGGAGGCGGGTACGCGACGACCGGCGGTGGTCACGGGCTGCTCGGCATGCGGGAGCGGGTGGCGGTGCACGGCGGGTCGTTCCGGGCCGAGCACGTCGCGGGCGGCGGGTTCCTGGTCGCGGCGAGCATCCCGGTGACGGCGGCGACCGGGCCGGCCACCGAGCCCACGACGCCGTCGACGACCCCGGTTCCCGACGTCCTCGCGCGGCTGACCCCGGCCGAGATCGAGGTGCTGCGCCTGGTCGCGGCGGGCAAGGACAGCGGCGAGATCGCCGGGGCCATGCGGGTCGAGGACGCCACCGTGGAGCGGTACGAGAGCGACCTGCTGGGCAAGCTCGACCTGCGCGATCGTGCCCAGGCCGTGGTGGTGGCGTACGAATCCGGCCTGGTCCGGGTCGGCCACACCACGGTGCCGCGCTGACCGGTTGTGCGTTCGCACCAAGGGTTGCCCTCGGGTTCGTCGTCACGGCCATGAGCGGGAGCGGTTCGTCCGCGTAGCGTGCCGGTACGCCGCCGAGCCCACTCGCGAAAGAGGTCCCATGGCCGCAACCGTCGACTCCGCCCACTGGAATGCCCGTCTCGCCGAGCTGATCACCCGATACGACGTGCCGGGCGCGAGCCTGGCGTTCGCGCACGAGGGTGAGGTCCACACCTTTGTCGCCGGGGTGCTGAACAAGGACACGGGCACTCCCGTCTCGACCGATTCGCTGTTCCAGATCGGCTCGGTGAGCAAGGTGTGGACGGCCACTCAGCTCATGCTGCTGGCCGAGCAGGGCCGGCTCACCCTGGACACGCCGGTCGTCGACCTGCTGCCCGAGTTCAAGGTCGCCGACGCGCAGGTGACCAAGACGGTGACGGTGCGGCACCTGCTGACGCACACCTCCGGTATCGACGGCGACCTGTTCCTGGACTCCGGGCGCGGCGACGACTGTCTGGAGAAGTACGTCGCGGCCTGCGCCGAGCTGACCCAGAACCACCCGATCGGCGAGTCGTTCTCGTATTGCAACTCCGGCTTCGTGATCGCCGGACGGATCATCGAGCGGCTCACCGGCAAGACCTGGGACGCGGCACTGCGCGAGCAGATCTGCGAACCCCTGGGCCTGACGCACACCTGGACGCTGCCGGAGGACGTGCTGCGGTTCAGCGCGGCGACGGGGCACGTCGAGGACGGCAACCCCACCCCGGTATGGGGCCTGACCCGGGCGATGGGGCCGGCCGGGCTGATCTGCGCGCGCGCGAGCGACGTGGTCGCGTTCGGCCTGGCCCACCTGGGCACCGAACTGCTGGCCGAGCCGGGCGCGATGACCGAGCCGCAGGTGCGCCTGCCGAACCCGTACACGCTCGCGCCGGAGTGGGGGATCGGCTGGATCCTCGACGAGTGGTCCGGGCACCGGGTGATCCTGCACGCGGGCAACACCATCGGCCAGTCCGCGATGCTCTGGGTCCTGCCCGACACCGGCACGGTGGTCTGCCTGCTGGCCAACGGCGGTGAGACGTCCGCGCTGCAACGCACCCTGGGCGCCGAGCTGTTCGCCGTGCTCGCGGACGTCGAGATGCCCGAGCTGCTCGGCCCGCCCGACACGCCGGTGGAGGTGGACGTCGCGCGCTACGCCGGGACGTACGAGCGGGTGGGCTGCCTCGCCACGGTGACCGTCGAGGACGACGCCAAGCTGCACCTGAACATCCGGGTCACCGGCGCGCTGGCCGACATCTCGCCGCCGATGGACTGGGATCTGATACCCGTCGACGAGACCACGTTCGTGGGCCGCCGCGAGGGCAGCCCGCTGTGGGACAGCATGGTGTTCTACGAACTCGCCGACGGCTCGCGGTACATACACATGGGCGTACGGGCCACGCCGAAGACCGCCTGACCCGCGGCCGGGCCGCTTCGGGGAGCAGCGGAGCAGCGGGGAGCACCGGGGAGCACCGTCCGGTGGGCCCGGATCCGGTCCGCCGGTGGGCCCGGATCCGGTCCGCGTCATCCGGCGGGTGGCAGGCCGCCCGGGTGGTGCCGGTTCGGGTCCGGGCTTACGGTCGAACGAGTGAGCGCACCCCGTGCGATCGGGCGCACCATTGCCGGATCGCCGGGGTGGTCGACGCACACCGGATCGTCGGGACCGCCGAACCGCACCGGATCGGTCGCAGCCCGTCGATTCCCGCCGGACGGCGCCGCGTGGCGCGGCCTTCGGCAACCGGCCGCGTGGCGCGGCCTTCGGCAACCGCGGGACCCCCATCATGGCGAATCCTCACGCGAAACCCTCGCAGACCGCCGCCGGACCGAAACGAAGCGGCGGCAATGGCGCCGCGCTCGCGGTGATCGCCTCGTGCCAGCTCATGGTGGTGCTGGACATCACCATCGTGAACATCGCGCTGCCGCACATCCAGCGCTCGTTGGAGTTCTCCACCACCAGCCTGTCCTGGGTGCTCAACGCGTACACGCTCACCTTCGGCGGTCTGCTGCTGCTCGGTGGGCGCGCGGGCGACATCCTGGGCCGCCGGCGGGTGTTCATCTTCGGCGTGTTGCTGTTCGTGATCGCCTCGCTACTCGGTGGACTGGCGCAGACCGCGCCGCAACTGCTCGCCGCCCGGGCGCTGCAAGGCGTCGGCGGCGCCATCGCGTCCCCGACCGCGCTCGCCCTGATCACCACGACCTTTCCGGAAGGCCCGGCCCGCAACCGGGCCTTCGGCGTCTTCGCGGCGGTCTCCGCGGGCGGCGGCGCGATCGGGCTGCTGGCCGGCGGAATCCTGGTCGAATGGCTGGACTGGCGGTGGGTGTTCTTCGTCAACGTGCCGATCGGCGTGCTGATCGCGCTGGCCACGCCGCGCTACATCAGGGAGTCCGAGCGACATCCCGGCCACTTCGACCTGCTCGGCGCGCTCACCTCCACGCTGGGCATCGGCTCGCTCGTGTACGGCTTCATCCGGGCCGCCCAGGAGGGCTGGCGGGACAGCCTGACCCTCGCGGCGTTCGCGGCGGCCGTCGTCCTGCTCGCCGTCTTCCTCTCCATCGAGCGCAGATCCAGGCAGCCGATCACCCCGCTGGGGATGTTCGCGGACCGCAACCGGTCGGGCACGTACGGCATCATGTTGTGCCTGGCGGCGGCGATCTTCGGGATGTTCTTCTTCCTGACCCTGTTCGTCCAGGACGTCCTGGGCTTCAGCCCGATCGAGGCCGGTCTGGCCTTCCTCCCGATCAGCGCGGTGATCGCGATCGGCGCCGGCTTCGCGTCGCAACTGCTGCCGCGCTACGGACCCAAACCCTTCATGGTCGTCGGCGCCCTCCTGGCGGCGGCCGGCCTCGCCTGGCTGACCCGTACCGACGTGCACAGCACCTACGCCGGCAGCATCCTGGGCCCGACGCTGGTCTTCGGCGTCGGCATGGGCATGCAGTTCGTGTCGCTGACCCTGATGGCCGTCTCCGGCGTCGCCGCCCGCGAAACGGGCGCCGCCTCGGGTCTGCTCAACGCGACCCAGCAGGTGGGCGGTTCGCTCGGCCTGTCCATCCTGGTGACCGTCTTCGGCACCGCCAACCGCAACGAGGCCAAGGACCAGGTCCCGGAATTCCTCGCCCAGGCCACCCCGGCCGAACGCGCCGCCTTCGAGCGCACCGGCGACCTGCCCCCGCCCTGGAGCCACGAAGTGCTGACCACGGGCATCTCCGCCGCCTTCGTGACGGCCGCGATCTTCGCGGTGATCGCCGCCGTGATCGCGATGTTCGTCATCCAGGTCCGCGCCTCCGACCTGGAACGCCTCCGCGGCGACGGCCCCCCGAAGCCGGGAGGCTGACCAGACGCGGCCCGGCTCGCCGGAGAGCCGAGATCGGCCACCGCCCGGGGACGCTCGGGCTGCGTGTCCAGAGGGTGTGCCCAACAGACGCGTTCGGGCTGCAGCCCACGTACGGTCCCGGAACGCAAAAAGCGCGGGTCGAGGGAAGCCTCGACCCGCGCTTGTTGGAGTTGTGTTCTGTGTCCGAGGGTCGGACAAAACCACTACGCCCGCACCATGACCCAGCCCCTGCAGAAGCTGGTGGTGCTGTCGTGACCAGGCACTATGCCGTCACCAGCGCCTCGTCGAGCCACGATCCGGTCGTCCGCGCGGTCACCGGCCTGACGGGTGCCGTCGTGGGGCTCACGTTCCTGTTCGGCTTCGGAAACGTGTGGGCGCTCGCCCTACGCCTCGGTGTCTTCCCCTGGGTGGCCCCGCTGGTGGCGCCGGCCGTCGACCTGTCGATCCTTGGGCTGCTGCTCGCCATCCGACGTCTGGTGATCCAGGGCGCCGAAAGCTCCGTCATCGCTCCAGCCCGGCGCTTGCTCGTCTTCTCCAGCCCGATGACCCTCGGCCTCAACGTCGCCGAGCCACTGATCACCCACCACTACGGCCGTGCGGAGTTCGACGCTGTCGGCCCGCTCCTCCTGATCGGGTGGGCTGAGGTCGCCCCCGGGGGCCTCGAAGCTCTGCAGCGAACGGACCCGGCCCGGCCACAGGGCCTGTTGCCTACGGAAAGCCGAGTTGATGAGACCAACGTTGACAAGGATCGGCCAAGGACCGCTCAGCAAGCGACCAAGGCCTTGGAGGCGCCTGCTGTGGTGAGGGTTGCTCAGGGACACGACGATCTGATCACCCGAGCGCGCGAAGCCGACGCGCCGCACTGGCGGCAACATCGCCGCCCCATCTCGGCGGAGTCACTCCGCAAAGAGCTCAAGGTCGGCGCGACACGATCGCGGGAGCTGGTGACGCAACTCCGGGGTGCCGTGGATCGGCCCGGCCACGGCATGTGAGCTGGTCACGACCTGTCCGCTGTGCCCGCGCCGGAGTGTCCGCGGGCGGAGGGCGCGTACATGGTCAGCGTGGTGCGGGCCGTCTCCGCCTTCAGCCCCCAGGCGTCGGTCTGCGCGACCGAGCGGACCAGCAGCGCGGGCGAACCGTACGGTGTCCGATCAGGGTCGATGCCAAAAGGCTATGTCGGCAGGGGCAAGGGCCGTCCTTGGCAGCGGCGGGGGCCTGAGGTCTGCGCACAACGAGCAGCGTGGGGCCGGGTCTACGGCTCCGGCCCCACGCTGGGACGGGGGGTTGTGCGACCGGGCGTGGGCTTGTCCGGGCGGTGCGGCCGGGGGCGGTCGGGCGTGGCGGTGGTGGTCAGACGGTGTTTTCGGCGCGGAGCATCCAGTGGTGCTTCTCCAGGGCCGCGGTGGTCGCGATCAGGAGGTCCTGGGAGACCGCGTCCAGGCCCTCGGTGTCGGCGATGCGTCGGCGCATGCGCACGGACAGGTCCGCGACTGCGGTGGTGAAGGTGTCGACGACGTCGGTGTCGGACAGGGGGCCGGCCGGCACGTCTGCCGAGAAGCCCGCCTTGGCGGTGGCGTCCGGGCGGCCGTCCGGGGCGACTCCGATGGTGGCGGAGCGTTCGGCGACGGTGTCCGCGAAGGTCCGTGCCGTTTCGACGATTTCGTCGAGTTCGAGGTGTACGGATCGGAAGCGCGGGCCGTAGAGGTTCCAGTGGGCCTGCTTGGCGGTCGCGGCGAGGTGGAGCAGGTCCACCAACGTCTCCTGGAGTGCGGTGCCGACGACGTCGCGGTCGGCGGTCGGGAGGAGTGCGGAGGTGCCGGGCATTGAGTTTCTCCTGGGGGTGGGGGTCGGGAGCCGGGCAGGTCGGCCGGGGGCCGCGGGCCGGTCAGTTGGTAGCCGGGGCCGGTCGGCCGGGCACCGGGGCGGGTGGGGTCGTGCCGGCCACCAGATCAGCCCTGGTGCGACGGCAGCGCGTCAAGGAGCTCGCGGGTGTCCGGGATGGCGTGCGCGTAGGTGGGGGCGTTGAGTTCGACCGTCGCGTGCATCTCGTCGGGGTGGAAGGCGGCGATGGCGTCCTTGACGAGGGTTACGTGGTAGCCGAGTTCCTGTGCGAAGCGCGCTGTGGTGTCGATGCACGTGTTGGCGCGCATCCCGATCAGCACCACATGGCTGATGCCGCGCTGCTTGAGCTGCAGGTCGAGGTCGGTGTTGGCGAACCCGCTTGCGGACCAGTGCTCGTGCACCACGATGTCGTCGTCGGCGGGCTGGAAGTCGGGGTGGAAGGTGCCGCCCCAGGAGCCCTGTTCGAAGATCCGCGCGTCGCGGGTGGCGGCCTGGGAGGCGGACAGCCGGGCCCAGCCCTCGTAGTCGCCGGGGGCGGTGCGCCGGTGCGGGACGAAGAACACCCGGATGCCCGCGGCTCGGGCCGCGGCGAGGATGCGTCGCATGTGCTCGTGCAGGTCCACGCTCTTGGCGACGGCCTCGGCGTGCGGCCAGAGTTTGCCGCCCTCGGACAGGAAGTCGTTGTACGGGTCGACGATGAGCAGTGCGGTGGTGGCGGGGTCGTAGACAGTGGTCATGGCCGTGCCTCCTGGCTCAGCGGGGTGTCAGGCTTCGTGGTCGTGCGGCGCGCCGAGGGGCAGCCAGCGGATCCGGTCACGGGTCTCGGACGGGGCTGCCGCGAGCGCCCGTTCGATGCCGGCGCGGCCCTCGGCGAAGTGCCGCCAGCCCTCGTAGTGCACGGGAAAGGCGGTGTGCGGACGCATTTCGGTGCAGAGCCGCAGCGCTTGGCGGGCCGTCATGGTGTAGCGGACCGGGCCGGTGAGGGGGAACCGGACGCCGCCCAGGTGCAGCAGCGCGGTGCCCACGGTGAACCGCCGGGCGACCTCGCGTACGCCGCCGAACAGGACGGTGTCGCCGGAGATCCACAGCGCTCCGTGGCGCTGGCCCTCCCATGCGAGCGCGAATCCGGAGACCTGCCCCACGACCGGCCCGGAGAGCGGCGGGCCGTGGCGGGCGGGGGTCGCGGTGATCTCGATGTCCGGGCGGCCGGGTGCGCTCAGCCGGGTGGTCTGCCATGGCCGCAGCGCCCGGGCGTGCGCGCCGAGGCGGCGGGCCCCGGAAGGGGTGGTCACGAGCGTTCCCGCGGCGGCGGCGACAGTACGGCCGGCGTCGTCGAGGTTGTCCCCGTGGTGGTCGTGGGTCAGCAGCACGGCGTCGATGTCCGGGAGGTCGCCCGGGCGGAGGGCGGGGCCGGCCACCTTGCGGGACGAGGTGCCCCACCCGAACGCGTAGCGGCGGCCGGGCGGATCGAATGTCGGGTCGGTCAGCAGGGTCCAGCCCTCGGCTTCGATCAGCACGGTCGGGCCGCCGATGTGCGTGACGCGCACGTCGCTCACAGCAGTCTCCTCGGATGGTCCGGCCCGGGACGCGCACCCTGTGCAGGCGCCCCGGGCCCGGTGTGCGGCGAAGAGCCGGTCGTCAGGCGTGCGCCAGCGCCCAGTCCAGGGCGCGGTCGGCTACCTCTTCCCAGCCGTCCTCCGCGGGCATCAGGTGCGCGCGGCCGGGGATCACGACGTGTTCGGTGACGGTGCCGGGGGCCTTGTAGTGCTTGGCGTTGGACGCCTGGACCTTGGGCGGCATCAGGTTGTCGTTCTCGCCGGAGAGGAAGAGCAGGGGCTTGCGGTCCGCGTTGTGGTAGTCCACGTACGTGTCCCCGTGTCCGGGACGGACGTTGGCCAGGGCGCTGCCGAAGAACACGTGCCCCGAGGCGGGCACGTGGTAGCGCTCGTAGGTGGCCTTGGCCTGGTCCTCGGGGAAGGTGTTGGTGAAGGCGTAGCGCCACTGGTCGTAGGTCAGACCCACGGCCTTGTGCCGGTTGGCGGGGTTGCGCAGAATCGGGAACGTCGCCCGGATCTGGGACAGCGGGGTGACGACGACGCCTTCGGTGGGTGCCGAGTTGATCGCGACCCCGCAGGCACCGTAGCCGCGGTCGAGCAGGAGCTGCGTGAACACCCCGCCGGCCGAGTGCCCCATGAGGATCGGCGGCTTGTCCAGGTCGTGGATGAGGCCCTGCAACGAGGCGAGGATCTCCGCCACTTCGAGGTGCTCGACCGCGCTGGGGTCGGCGTTGAGCGCCTCGACCTCGATGTCGAAACCGGGGTAGGCAGGAGCCAGGACCCGGAAGCCCTTGGCCTTGTAGCGGGTGATCCAGTGCTCCCAGCTGCGGGGGGTGACCCAGAAGCCGTGGATGAGGACGATCGTGTCCGGCGTGCTGCTCATGTGGAATCCTCGCGAGTGGCGGTGGCGGAGCTGCGGTCTGGTGGACGGCGCCGGGGGATGCCGGGTGATGCCGTGCCGGTTGGTGCCGGTTGCTGCGGTGCGGGGGGTTCAGGAGGCGAGGAACGCCAGCAGGTCGGCGTTGAACTCGTCCTTGAAGTCGCCGTACAGGCCGTGCGGTCGGCCGGGGTAGACCTTGAGCGTCGCGTTCTTGACGAGTTCGGCCGACTTCAGGGCCGAGGCGCCGATCGGCACGATCTGGTCGTCGTCGCCGTGCGCGATGAGGGTGGGGACGTCGATGCGCTTCAGGTCCTCGGTCAGGTCGGTCTCTGAGAAGGCCTTGATGCAGTCCAGCGCGCCCTTGATCCCGACCTGCATGGACTGCGCCCAGAACGCGCGGGAGATCCCCTCGGACACCGGGGCGCCGTCCCGGTTGAAGCCGTAGAAGGGGAAGCTGAGGTCGTAGTAGAACTGCGAGCGGTCGGCGGCCACCCCGGCGCGGATGGCGTCGAACGCCTCGATCGGGAGGCCGTTGGGGTTGGCGTCGGTCTTGAGCATGAGGGGCGGGACCGCCCCGAGCAGGACCGCCTTGGCGACCCGGCCGGTGCCGTGCCGGCCCATGTAGCGGGTGACCTCGCCGCCGCCGGTGGAGTGGCCGACGAGCACGATGTCGCGCAGGTCCAGGTCTTCGATCAGCCGGGCGAGGTCATCGGCGTAGGTGTCCATGTCGTTGCCGGCCCACGGCTGCGCGGAACGCCCGTGGCCACGGCGGTCGTGCGCGATGGCGCGGTAGCCGTGCGACGCCACCAGGTTGAGCTGCTCGTCCCAGGCGTCGGCGTTCAGCGGCCAGCCGTGGCTGAACACGACGGGCTGCCCTTGGCCCCAGTCCTTGTAGAAGATCTCGGTGCCGTCGTTCGTCGTGATGAAGGGCATGGCTGTTTCCTCTCACGAGTGGCCTGGAGTGATCCGGCGTGTGGTGGTTCGCGGACCGCGGTGGTCCCCCGACGGCGTTCCGGCCGATCGGGCACGGAACGCAACGAGCGGTGAGGAGCTCGGTGCGGGGCGTCCGCTGCGCACCTCATCTCCTCCCGACTGACGCTAAGTCAGCCACGCGCGTTCTGCCATCGGACAGATGACTGCACCTGGGCCCGGGATCGGCGCCGCCGAAGTGCAGTAAGACGACAGAAGCGGAGTCGTGTCCCCGACCAGCAGTCTCGAAGCACGCCATCCGAGCTCGCCGACGTCAGGAGTACGACATGAAGCTCCCCCGCCGCTCCCACCGGACTCTGGCCGTGGTCACCACCTCGGTCGCGCTCCTCGCCGGGTCTGCCGGCGCCATCGCCTACGGTGCCCCGGACTTCTCCGAGCGCCACGGCGACTCCGCACCGAAGCCGACCGTCGTCCTCGTCCACGGCGTGTTCGCGGACGCCTCGGGATTCGACGAGGTGATCGGGAAGCTGCGGCGCGCGGGCTACCAGGTGATCGCGCCGGCCAACCCGCTGCGCGATCTCCCCGGAGACGCGGCGTACATCTCCAGCGTCATCGACAGCATCAGCGGTCCGGTCATCCTGGCCGGCCACTCGTACGGCGGCGCGGTCATCACGAACGCGGCTCGCGGCCACGCCAATGTCAAGGCCCTGGTCTACCTGGGCGCGTTCGCCCTCGATGAAGGCGAGACGCCGCTGGGCATCGCGCAGCAGTTCCCCGGCAGTGAACTCGGCGCGGCGCTGGAGGTCAGGCAATACCCGCTGGGCGACGAAAAGTACGGGCACGACGGCTACATCAAGGACGACAAGTTCCGAGCTGTCTTCGCCGCCGACCTGCCCGCGTCCCAGACCCGGGTCATGGCCGCGAGCCAGCGTCCGGGCAGCATCGAGGGGTTGTCCACCGGCAGCGGCGTGCCGGCCTGGAAGGCCGTGCCGTCCTGGTACCTGATCCCGCGCCAGGACAAGGTCATCCCGGCCGACGCGCAGCGCTTCATGGCCAAGCGCGCGAACAGCACAGTGCGGGAGGTCGATTCCTCGCACGTGGTGATGATGTCGCACCCCGACGCGGCGTACCGGATCATCGTCGACGCGGCCCGCGCGACCGACTGACGCGGTCGGCGGCTCCGGCGATTCCGCGGCGACACCGTGAACTGCAGCTTGTGATTCCGCTCTCTGGCCGGGCGCGCCGGAGCGCGCCCGGCCAGAGAGCGTAGGAGCGACCATGACTGCGCTCGATGCGTCCGCGGACCGCGCCGTCGCCGGCGGCGCCCTCGCCGGCATGCTGCGCCCGCCGGCGATGCCTGCCGTCCCAGGCGTCGAATTCGCGGCCTTCAGCAGCCCGTTCAGCGCAGCGGGGGTGGGCGGGGGCTTCTACTGTGTGTTCGGCCCGGGCCGCGGCCGATGGGCGGTCCTGCTCGGGGATGTGTGCGGGAAAGGTGCCGAAGCCGCGGCACTCAGCGTCCTGTGCCGCTCCGCGCTGCGGCTCGCCTTCGTCCGCAGCGGCGACCCCGCTGACGCACTTCGGGCGCTCAACCGTGTTCTCCTCCGGCAATTCGCAGGGCCGGACGAACCTGTGCACCGCCGTGTGCGCCCTGATCGAACCGACCGCGCAGGGCGCCTCGGCCACTCTTGTGGCGGCCGGGCACCCCGCCCCCTTGCTGCCGGCCTCCGCGCCGGCCCGCCGTCCGCAGCCGGTGAGGCTTGCCCCGGGCATGATGCCGGGGGTCTGCGACGACCTGGAATTGACCGCTTCCACGGTCGCCTTGGCCCCCGGCGACACACTCCTCCTCTACACCGACGGCGTCACCGACGTCCGGGCGGCGGACGGCTCGTACCTCGGCGGCGAGGAGTGGTTCATCCGCTCACTGGCCGCGGCCGCCCCGACCGGTGCCACCGAAGCCGCGGACGCCGTCGCGGAGTTGCTGCACCTTCCCGGCCACGTCGTCACCGACGACGCGGCGCTCCTGGCCTGCTCGGTCCCGCGCCCTACTCCGTCGGCGCCGGCGGCGGCTCCGACACCGGCCCCCGCATCGACGCCGTCCCGGCCACGGCGCGGCACACGCGCGGTGTGACGCCGTACGCGTCCCGGAAGCGGCGGGCGAAGTGGGACGGGCCGGCGAAGCCCCACGACCGCGCGATCGCGTCGATGGTCCGGTGTGCCTGCCCGGGATCCACGAGGTCCCGGCGGGCGGCCTCCAGGCGCCGCCGGATGATCCACTGCTCGAGGCCGACGCCGCCCGCCTCGCATGCCCGGTACAGCGACCGCAGCGAGACGTTGTGCACCGCGGCGACCCTGGCCGGCGTCAGCCCGGGATCGCCCAAGTGCGCCCGGACGTAGGCCAGGATGCGGACGAGCAGCGTCTCCTCCGCCACCGAGCGCCGCACCGGGCGTTCCGCCAGGGACGCCACCATGGCCCGGGTCAGCGCCAACGTCGACGCACCGATCTCGGCGGCCGCCGCGGTGTCCACCAGCCGGTCCGCATCGAGGCGCAGCGCGCGCAGGTGCGACAGCAGCAACGGGGTGACCGGGCTGTGCGCGATCAGCGGGACGGCGCTGTGGATCATCCGCTCGGGCAGCCCCACCTGTTCGGCGTCCACCATGAACGCGATGCTGGTGCCCGTTCCGGACCAGCGGGTCTCCCAGTAGCCGGCGCTCTTGGAGGTCAGCACGAGGTCGTCAGCGGTGACGACCTGCTGGTGGTCGTTCCAGATGAAGCCGCCCCGCCCGGCTGCCTGGGTGATGACCGAGACGGTGTTCCACGAGTCCATCCGCAGGTGTCGGGCGGTCTGCCAGTACCGCATGCCCGACCCGGTGGTCGCGAACAGCACCACGGGTCCGAACGTCCACGCCTCGACCCGCTTGCGGAAGTCGCCGCGCTGGTCCAGCTCGTGTTCGGCCGAACTTGCCCCTGTCGCACCGGTCGCCACCGCGTGGAACGCCTCGATCCGGTCCGCCGGCGGCACGTGTTCAGTGTCCAGGAGCAGCAAGCCGCCCCCTCGGACGGCTCCCGGCGGGGAGCGCGCTGCCTGCACTGACGAACGGCATGGACGTGCTCCCGCCTGCCGAGGAGATACCGACCGTCCGATGCTCCTCCTGCAGGTTGCCCGCGCAAACCACGTACGGCACGTAGTGGAGGACTCGGGTCGGACCGCCGTTCCCCGCCGGCACCGTGCGCGACGCGGGTGACGTGCCCGGATCGTTCCGCCGGGCGGCGGATGGCACGCAGGGTCGCGAACCTGGCAGCCAGGGGCAAGCGTGCGCACGCCCCGGCTTGCGACGATCTTGGGACGGTCCGGGACGCGGCTGCGGCCGCGCCTGCCGGCCGACCGGGTCACTCCGCCTCGGAGGCGCCTTCCGGCCCGGCCGGGGCACCGAGGAAGTCCATGACCGCCGAATCGAATTCGCGCTGATGAGTAAGGGGCATCGCGTGGGGGGCATTGCCGATCACGATCGACATCGCGCGCGGGGCCGCGGTGGCTGCCCTGGCCCCGGTCGTCGCGTAGGGCATGAACGCGTCGGCGCCCCCGTGCACGACCAGCACTGGCTGGACGACACGGGCCAGGTCGGCGAGAAGGTCCTCGGCGGACCAGCCGGCCAGCGCGTCCAGTGTGCTCTGCGCGGACGACGACGCCGCCTCGTGCACCAGGTGCCGCAGGGTCGGTTCGTCCAGCACCCGTTCCCCGTCGACCGAGAAACACCGGCCGATCAGGTCGTCGAGCATCGCGATCCGGTGCCGGCGCGCCGCGCCGGCCAGATCCTGGATCCGGCCGCCCGCAGCGGAGGCCACCACGGCCCCGGCCAAGACCAGCCGGTCGAAGCGCTCCGGCGCCAGCACCGCGGCGCGGGCGGTCTCGGCGGCCGCCGACCCGAAGGCCACCACCGAGACGCGGCCGACGTCCAAGTGGTCCAGGAGCGCGAGCAGATCGCCGGCCATCGTCTGCGGGTCGTGCCCGGTCCACGGGTGAGCGGATCCGCCGGTACCGCGCCGGTCGTAGCGGATGGCTCGGCAGCCGGCCTCGACAAGAGTGCGCATCTGCCCGTCCCAGAACCGCGATGTGAACGGCCAGCCGTGCACCAGGACCACCGCGGGCCCGGCGCCGACCGCCTCGTAGGCAAGGACGACTTCATCAGGGGCGCCGGGGTGGACGCGGACGATCGGCATCGCTGTGGCTCCTTCGCAGACTCGACCAGTCTGCTGCGGGGCCTCGGCGGTGCCATCAGTCATCTGACTGCATACAGCGGCGCGCGACCGATCACCGTGCCGCCACGTTGTCCAAGGACCGGTTTCCGCACCGGACGGGGGAAGGAGCGCACGCGTGCGCATCATCGGTCGTGAGCAGGAAATGGCGGCCATCCGGGCGACCGTGGACCGGGTGCCTTCGGCACCGCTCAACCTGACCCTGCACGGGGACCCGGGAGTCGGGAAATCGGTGCTGCTGCGCGAGGCGGTGGCCCACGCCCGGCAACAGGGCATGCGCGTCCTGGGCGGTACCGGCTACGAGACCGAGGCCCAGATGGCCTGGGCCGGCCTGCACCAGCTATTCGCCCCGGTGCTCGGCCACTTCGACCGGATCGAGCCGTTCCACCGCGACACGCTGCTCCGGGTGATGGGCTTCCAGGACGGTCCGACGCCCGACCGCCTGGCCGTGTCCATCGCCTCCTTGTCGGTGATGGCCGCGGTCGCCGAGGACGGCCCGGTGCTGATCGCGGTCGAGGACGCGCACTGGGTGGACCACCCGACGCGCGAAGTCATGATGTTCCTGATCCTGCGCCTGGAGCAGTACGACATCCGCGCCCTGTTCGCCCGCCGGCCGCTGACCGCGACCGAACGGGTGTCCCCCGGCATCGGCATGCTCGAGGTCCAGCCGCTGGCCCACGACGCCGCGCACGAACTCCTCGGCGAACTCCATCCAGACCTGCCTCCCGCCGTACGGGACCGGGTGCTCGCCGACGCCGCGGGCAACCCGCTCGCGATCGCCGAACTCCCGCACGCCTTCGGCACCGAAGCCGCCGACAGCCTGGACCTGCTGCCCTCCGGCGCACCGCTGCGCAGCCGCCTGGAGACCGGGTACGCCAGCCGCGCCCTGACGCTGCCCGCCCCGCAGCGCGCCGCGCTGCTGCGCACCGCGCTGGACGGCGACGGGCTGGAGAACGCCACCGACCTGCGCCGCCCCAGCGGTCTGACCGCGCACGACATCCTCGACATCGAGCGCCAGGGCCTGATCTCCCGCGACTCCACCCCCTCGGGCCTGCGGTTCCGCCACCCGCTCGTGCGCTCGGCGATCATCGCCACCGCCTCGCCCGACGAAGTCCGCGAGGCACACGCGACGCTGGCGGAGCAGTACCGGCGCGACCCGGAACGCAGGATGTGGCACCTCGCGGCCGCCACCGTCGAACCGGACGAGAACGTCGCCGCGGAGATCGAGAGCGCCGCCGACGCCCTGTCCACCCGCGGCGGCGCCGGGCTCGCGGTCACCGCGCTGCGCCGCGCCGCCGCACTCACCCCGGAACCCGGTCCCACCGCGCGCCGGCTCCAACGCGCCGCCGAACTGGCCAGCGAATCCGGGCAGATGGACATCGCGCAGCGCCTCGTGGACGAAGCCCGCCGCACCGTCGACCGGCCCGACCACCTGGCCCGCGGCCTGACCACCCGTGCCCGGGTCCTGCTACTGCGGGACGGCGACCTCGCCGCCGTCCGGCGGCTGCTCGACCGTGCCTCGGCCGCCGACGACGAACCCGCCCAGATCCTCCAAGTCCGGCTGGTCGCGGCCTCCTACGCCCAGGATCCGGCCGAATGGGATCGCCTGCACGGCATGGTGAAGCACCCGGCGGGCAGTCCCGACACGCTGACGGCCTTGCTCTACGACGTGCTCGCCGACTTGCCGCGCACCGCGCAAGGCCTAGCCGACCGCATCGGTTCACGACTCGCCGACGCGACCGGGAGCACGCCGCCCGGCCACATCGCGGAGCTGTGCCGGGCCGCCGCCTGGATCGACCAACTGCACGACTGCCGCCACCACTTCGCCCGGCTGGTCGAGCACGAGACCGGCCGAGGGGCACTCACGTACGCGGCCAGCGGATACTGGTTCCAGGCCCACGACCACACCCTCTCCGGGGAATGGGACGAGGCCGAGGCGGCCGCGAACGCCGGCTTGGACCTGTGTTTGCGGCACGATCTGGAACTGATCGCGCAGGACCTGCGCTGCGCGCTCGGCTGGGTCGCGGCGGGCCGCGGCGACGTGGACAGCGCCCGCGCCTACAGCCGCACCATCGAGCAGTGGGCGGAACCGCGCGGCAGCCGGTTCCACCTGGCCCTGTCGACCCGGAACCTCGCCCTGGCCGAACTGTCACAGGGCGACTACGAAGCCGCGTACGCGCAGTGCCTGCGCGGCGGCGTGCCGGACAGCGCAAGCGGCCCGGGCTACGGCCCCTGGATGCTGCTGGACCTGGTGGAGGCGGCGCTGCGCAGCGGACGTACCGCAGAGGCCGCGGCCCAGATCGCCGCCGCCGACGCCGCCCGGGTCGCGGACCGCACGCCGCGGTTGCGGCTGCACATGGCCGCGGCGCATGCACTGCTGGACACCAGCCCCGCCTCCGAGGCGGCTGCGGCACGACTGCGCGCCGCGCTCGCGCTGCCGGCGGCCGAGCAGTGGCCGTTCGACCACGCGCGGCTCCGGCTGCTGCTGGGCGAGCTGTACCGGCGCAACCACCGCCCCGGCGATGCCAGACCGGAACTCCAGCGCGCCGCCGACATGTTCCGCCGCATCGGCGCGACCGCATGGTGCCGCCGAGCCGAACAGGAACTGCGGGCCTCCGGCGTGGCCGTGCAGCGCGAACCCGGCAGCACACCGTCCACCGGCGGTGAACTGCTGACCGCGCAGCAGATGGAGGTCGCCCAACTCGCCGCGACGGGGCTGAGCAACAAGGAGATCGGCGAGCGCCTCTACCTGTCGCCGCGCACCGTCAGCGCCCACCTCTACCGAGTCTTCCCGAAACTGGGCATCACCTCCCGCTCCGCGCTGCGCGACGCCTTGGAGTCGCTGGACACCCGGCCCTGACGCCGGACCGCCCGCACCCACCATGAAGACGGCGGCTTTCCAGCCTGTTGGTACGCGTTGCTGCAGCGGCGCAGTTCGTGCTGCTTGAATGACCCACTGCGCGCGGATGCTCGGCACGGCACCGCGTACCTCCGTTCCGAGGGGTGACTGCATGGTCCTCAAAGGGCGTGCCCGCGAGACGGAGCTCCTCGACGGGTTCGTCGCCGAAGTACGCAGCGGAATGAGCCGGTCCGCCCTGCTGCTCGGCGACCCGGGGATCGGCAAGACCGCCCTTCTGGACCACGCGACACGGACCGCCGCCGATCTGCGCGTCCTGCGCGCCGCAGGAGTCGAGTCGGAGTCGGGGCTCCCGTTCGCGGGGCTGCATCGGCTCCTGCTCCCCGTCCTCGACGGCCTCAAGGAGCCCGGTGCCCTGCCCGCATCGCATCACGAGGCGCTGCGCGTGGCCTGCGGCCTGGCCGACGGCGCCCCGCCCGACGGGTTCCTGGTCGGCCTGGCCACGCTCACGTTCCTCGCCGACACCGCACGCGGGCGCCCGCTGCTGGTCTGCGCGGACGACGCCCAGTGGCTGGACGACGAATCACTCGGCGTCCTGGCCTTCGTCGCCCGCCGCCTGCAGGCCGAGGGGGTCGGCCTGCTGTTCGCCGCGCGCCCCGGGTTCGACGCACCGGCCGGCGTCCCCCTCGTGGAAATCACCGGTCTCACCGCCTCGTTCGCCCTCGAACTGCTGCACGAATCAGTGGCGGACGGGCCCCTCGACGCGCAAGTAGCCGCGCAGATCGTGGCCGCCACGGTCGGGAACCCTCTGGCTCTGGCGGATCTCGGCCGGTCGCTGTCGGCCGAGCAATTGTCGGGCGCCGTCGCCCTGCCCGACCCCCTTCCGGTCGGCGACCGGCTGGAGCGGCACTACCTGGAACAGGTCCGCCAACTGCCGCCCGCGACCCGGACCTGGCTGCTCCTCGCCGCCGCCGCGCCCGGCGGCGACCTGGCCTACATCTCCGCGGCGGCACGCATGTTCGGCATCGGCATGGACGCCGCAGCCCCTGCCGAGGCGGCACGCCTCGTCGTCCTGCGCAGCACTGCCGAGTTCCGGCACCCCCTGGTACGTTCCGCCGTCTACGGAGGCGCCACCGGCACCGCCCGCAGGCAGGCGCACCAAGCCCTGGCCGAGGTCACCGACCGCCCCGCGGACACCGACCGGCGGGCTTGGCACCTGGCCGCGGCCGCCCTCGCCCCGGACGCCGCGGTCGCCGACGAGGTCGAGCGCTGCGCCGACCGGGCCGGGGCCCGCGGCGGGCATGCGGCGCGCGCCACGTTCCTCACCCGCGCCGCCGAGCTGACCCCCGAAGGGGACGTACGCGCAAAGCGGTTGCTCGCCGCGGCCGAATCGGCGCTGACCGCGGGCGCACCGGTGCGCGCCGAGTCGCTGCTCGACGCGGTCGACGACGGCGCAAGTCCGCTCGACGACGTGGGCCGGGGCCGCGCCCTGCTGGTCAGAGCGCAGGCCGCCGCGCTGCAGGGCGGCGCCGGGTCGTTCGGCCAAGCCCCCGCCCTCTGCCTGCAGGCCGCACGCCTGCTCGCCGCCGAAGAGCCGGACCTGGCCCGGGTGGCGCTCGTCCGGGCGATCGACCGGGCCATCAGCGCAGAACACCTCATCCGCGGCACGACCGTGGCCGACATCGCCGCCGCCGTCGACGGCCTCCTGCCGCGCTCCCTGCCGGTCGCCGGCACCGACCTGATCCTGCGGGCGTTCGCCGTGCTGGCCACCGACGGATACGTAGCGGCTGTGCCGCACATCCGGGCCGCCTGCGCGATGCTGCTCGACCCGGCCACCGTCGACGACGCCGTTCTTCGCGCGTACGTGCCCGTCGTCACCCTGTCCATGGTCCTGTGGGACGAACCGACCCAGACCGCGGTCATGACCCGAGCCGCCGACGTCGCCCGCCGCGCCGGCGCGCTCCTGCAACTCGACACCGCCTTGTACTGCCTGGTGCTGAGCGAGACCAACCTGGGCCAACTCGCCCGCGCCGACGAACTCTCCGCTCAGGGAAACCAGTTGCGGGCGGCCATCGGCGCCACCGACGACATGTGGGCCCTGTACCGCCACCCCGAGTTGCTCGCCTGGCACGCCGACGCGGACGGCCTCGAAGCCGTCCTGCGCGACTCGCGGCAGGCGAGCACGTGGCTGGGCAACGGCGCGGTCGAATCGATCGCCCGCATCGGCATGGCCGTCCTGGCCCTGAGCAGCGGAGAGTACGCCACGGCCCGGGCGATCACCGAGGAACTGGTCGGCCACGACGTCTTCGCCTACCACTCGCGGCTGCTGCCGTACCTGATCGAGTCGGCGCTGCGCAGCGGCGACCGCATCGCCGCCGCGGCGGCCCTGCGCACCCTCGAAACCCGGGCGACCGCGGCGGACACCCCCTGGGCCCGGGGCGTGCTGCTGCGCTGCCGGGCCCTGATGGCCACCGGGGACGACGCGGACGTGCTGTACCGGGAAGCGATAGCGACCCTGGAGCAGACGCGGGCGCACGCCGACCTCGCGGTGGCGTACCTGCACCACGGGGAATGGCTCCGCCGCCGGCGACGCCGCAAGGACGCCCGCGATCCGCTTCGGAGCGCGCTGCAGATGTTCGACACCATGCAGGCCACCGCCTTCGCCTCCCGCGCCGCACAGGAATTGGCCGCCACCGGCGAGACACCGCAGCGCGGCGGGCCCGGCCCGGTGAACGTCCTGACCACGCAGGAATCGGCGATCGCCAGGCTCGCCCAAGCCGGCGCCACCAACGCCGAAATCGCCGAGAAGATGTTCATCAGTGCCAGTACGGTCGACTACCACCTGCGCAAGATCTTCCGAAAGCTGGGCCTGACCTCCCGCCGGCAACTGCAGAAGACGACGGACCTGTAAAGCCACAGCACCCGGTTTCGACGGGGATGTTCGCCGGATCGGATCATCGTCGGCCGTGGCTGTTCGGATGCGTCACTTGGCGGCCGAAGTGTCGACAAGGCCCAAAGCGCCTCTCGCCGGTCCGAGTCCCTGCTCCGCAATGGTGACAGCCATGCGCGCGACCGCCTCCGGCGGTAGCTGGTGTCGGTGTTCGCGTGGGCGCCGAGGCCATCAAGGACGACGATGATCTGAAGGGTCGTCACGTACGGGTCGTCCGTCCGGAACTCCCCGCGCGCCACGCCCTCGCGGACGCGGATGAACGCGTTCGCGGAACGCTGGATCGCCTCCGTCCGGCGTGAGTGCACCGACCGGCTCCTCATCACCGGCGAACACCACCTGAGTACGGTCCTCGATGCCTGCGTCGAGCACTACAACACCGGCCGCAACCACCAAGGCGACGGACCGCACCTGCACGCCCCGAACGACGACCCGAACGTGCTCACGTTCCCAGCCCAGCCCGGCCGAATACGCCGCCGCCAAGTACTCGGCGGCCTCCTCAACGAGTACCAGTCAGCAGCATGAAACCGCAGGTCAAACCCGGTAGCCGAGTTTTTGACCAGCACAGCCCTCGAGCACGTACCGCCCGAGAACGACCTGCAGGCCGACGCCGTACGCCAAACGATCGCCGAATGCGACCGGAAGCCGGCTCGTCATCGCGCCACGCTGGAGGCCGGAGCCGACGCGGCCCTCGTCGCCGGCTGGACCTGTGAGGTCCAGGGCCGGCGGACCACGGCGCAGCTCCAGCCGACTCGGATGACTGGAGGCAGCGGCGGGCAGGGGCGCATGAGCCGGGAAGAGATCCGGGCCCTCGTCGAGGCACTCGGCGGAATGCTGCAGATCCTCAAGAAGGCGGACCCGGATGGTAAGCGGGAGGTCTACGAGGCACTCGGCCTGCACCTGGTCTTCGATGACAAAACACAAACGGTGATGGTCGAAACTCGACCATCACCGACTGCAGGCGTACTGATTGTGTCCGAGGGGGGACTTGAACCCCCAAGCCCTTTCGGGCACTAGCACCTCAAGCTAGCGCGTCTGCCAATTCCGCCACCCGGACCGGGTGGTCTCCGCTGGTGTTTCGTGCGGCGACGTGGAGAACCATATCAAAGATCCTGAGGGGTGTCGGACCGGGATCAGGGGGGTTGACCTGGGGCTTGGCGCGGGTGGTCGGTTCGGGGGTGGGCGGGGCGAGCACGGTGGGCGGGGCGAGTGCGGTGGAGTTCGCGGTATC
Organism: Embleya sp. NPDC001921; assembly: GCF_053594475.1. Taxonomy (NCBI): domain Bacteria; kingdom Bacillati; phylum Actinomycetota; class Actinomycetes; order Kitasatosporales; family Streptomycetaceae; genus Embleya; species Embleya sp. NPDC001921. Next base: position 80,895 of record NZ_JBSFEO010000034.1, on the reverse strand, counting down.
CCGTCGCCGGCTGGATGGGGTGCGGCAGAATGGTTGGCGATGTCGAGGGACAACGGGCTCGTGAGTCATAGGCCCTTCAGCTACCCGACTGCGCCGAACAGTTCCTTGTATCGGGCCGTCATGAGTGTCTTCGTCGAGGCCAAGCAGCGGTTTCTCGTGCATTTGCGGCCCGAGGACGTGCAGGCGGCGCTGGCGGAGCGGGTCGAGCTCCCGGTCGTGGCCACGGCGCTCGAGCGTCTTGCGGATTGGGGGAATCTGCGGGCGGACGCGGACACCGGGCGGGTCACGTCCGTCGAGGATTTCTATCGGCATCGGTACCTCTACCAACTGACGCGTGAGGGCGAGGCGGTCGAGGAGGCGCTCAGCGCGTACGACGCCGCGCTCGGCAGGAGGGGTGCGCTCCAGGCGGTGGCCTTGGAGGACATCGCGACGCAGTTGCGGGCGCTGATCGAATTCGGCGCGGCCGATCGGCTCGACGAGGGCAAGGTCCATCTCGCGCTCATCACCCTGGTGCATCGGTTCACCGACCTGGCCGACAATGCTCGTGCCTTCATGGGCTCGCTGCAGCGGACGATCGACCTGCACGATGCCGACGTCGAGATCTTCCTCGCCTATAAGGATCGGCTGATCGACTACCTGGAACGGTTCATCGCCGATCTGGTCACGCGCGGCGCGCGGATCGCCGGCCTGCTGGACGAACTGGGTGACCCGCGTCGGGCCGACGGTGACCTGGGGCGGCTTCTGAGCAGCGCCGCGGAGCGCGAGTCGGGTGATGCCGCGCCGGATCCGACGGAGATAGCTGCGAAGGGAGCCGACGCGGAGACCGCCGTCCGGCTCGCTCTGTATGAGACGTGGGTCGGGCGCTGGCAAGGGCTGCGTGCCTGGTTCATCGCCGAGGGCGGGCACGAGTCGCAGGCCCGGCTGCTGCGCGGCCGTGCGCGCAGTGCGATTCCGCAGTTGCTCACCGTGGTCGCGGTGCTCAACGAGCGCCGAGCCGGCCGTTCCGATCGCTCGGCCGATTTTCGTGCCCTCGCGGTGTGGTTTGCCCAAGCCCCCGACGATGCCGCCCGGCATCGGTTGTGGCGGTCGGCGTTCGGGTTGCACGCGTCCAGGCACCTGACCGTGGACGCGGAGACGTTGCAGGCTCGGGAGCAGGATCCGCCTGCCGCCACGACCTCATGGCACGATGCCCCGCCCATCCACATCAGCCCGCAGCTGCGCAAGACCGGGTCGTACGAGCGACGCGGCAAGCCGAACCGCATCGCGGATCGATCCGAGGCGCGCCGGTTCCTCGCCGAGCACGCGCGACGCGAACGCCTCCAACTCGCGGCGGCCCGGGCCCTGCTCGCCACGCGCGGGGTGACCCGGCTCGGGCGACTGCCGGAACTGGATCCCGTCACCTTCGGCCTGTTTCTGCAGCTTCTCGGCGACGCGCTCGCGCTCTGGCGTCCCGAGACCACCCACGTGGTGGCGACCGGCCACGACGGCTCGATGGAGATTCACCTCACCTTGCCCGATGACGACGCCCGCGCCGAAGTGCGCACCACCGTCGGGGTGTTCAGCGGCCCCGACTTTTTGATCGAGATCATCGACCTCGGGGAGACCGGGGAGACCGGGGAGACCATCGACCTCGGGGAGACCAGGGAGACCAGGGAGACCGCGGAGACCGATCCCGCAGGCCCGACCGGAGACGTCGGGCACACCGGCCAGGGCCGGCAACCCGTGGAGGATGCAGGCATGGCGGAGCCCGCCGGCACCGCGGAAGGGATCGGCGCGTGACGCGCGCGCTGGGATCGGCTCTCGACGAGGACCGCCAGGTCAAGCGGCGTCGGGCCGCGCGAGCGCTCCTGCGTGCTCCCCTGCTCCGCGCACGGGGAGAGGAGGGCGGGGAGTTCCGTCTCGTTCAGCAGTTCGCCGCCGAGTTGCGGCGCTGGTTCGAGCGCAACACCGGATGGCGGCTGTACGTCGACGCCGAGGTCGCACGCCTGTACAAGGTGCCCGCCGACGCGGACTCGGCCACCCATCCGGCACGTGATCCGCGTACGAAGCTGCCTTTCGGGGCCCGAAGGTACGTGCTCGCCTGCCTCGCGCTTGCCGCGTTGGAGCGTTCGGATCATCAGATCGCGCTCGGGCGCCTGGCCGAGCAGATCGTGATCGGTGCGGCCGATCCGGCTCTGAGCGAGGCCGGCGTCGAGTTCACGCTGGAGAACCGCGAGGAACGTGCCGACCTGGTGGCCGTGGTTCGCCTGATGATCCGACTCGGAGTGCTGACCCTGGTGGCCGGTGACGAGGAGGCTTACCTCAAAGCCACCGGGGATGCGCTGTACGACGTCGATCGTCGGGTACTCGCCGGGCTGCTCACCTCCAGGCGAGGTCCCTCCACGATCACCGCGGCCGGTTTCGAGGAGCGGCTCGCCGGGCTGGCCGACGATCCCGTGCTCGACAACGACGACCTGCGCAATCAGCGCATTCGGCACCACCTCACCCGCGCGCTCCTGGACGATCCGGTCGTGTACTACGCGAACCTGTCCGACACGGAATTCGCCTATCTCCAGAAGCAGCGGCCCCACATCACCGGAGCGATCACGGAGCTGACCGGATTGGTTCCGGAGGTGCGTGCCGAGGGCATCGCCATGGTGGATCCCGACGATGAGCTGACCGACGTCAAGATGCCCGACACCGGTACCGACGGGCACGTGACGTTGCTGCTTGCCGAACGGCTGGCCGCCGAACCGGCCACAGTGGTCACCGTCGCGGAATTGCGGGTGCGCGTGCGGGAGTTCGCGCGTGAGCACGGTGGATTCTGGCGCAAGGCCGCGAGTGAACCGGGCGCGGAGGACGAACTCGTCGAGCAGGCCGTGAGCCGACTGACCGCGCTGGGCCTCCTCGTTCGAATCGACGACCACGAGGCAGCGCCCGCCGTCGTCGCGCTGCCGGCACTCGCACGCTACGCCGTCGGGGAGCCCATCCTCCTCGAACCCGGGGCAAAGCCGCCGGCCCGGCGCGCCCGGCGAACACCGGCCAAGGGCACCCGCCGATGACCCCGACCCCGCGCACCCGGCGAACCGGACCGAAGGACAGCCGCCGATGAGCCCTTTCCTGCCGCAGCCCGCCCGCGAGCGCTGGCAGCCGTTGCGCACCGGCCTGGTGGACCTGTTCCACTACGACGCGGAGGAGTTCCACTTCCGGGACGGGCGCCTGCTGCTGCGGGGCAACAACGGCACCGGTAAATCCAAGGTGCTCGCGCTGACCCTGCCCTTCCTCCTCGACGGCGACCTGTCCGCGCACCGGGTCGAACCCGACGGCGATCCACGCAAGCGGATGGAATGGAATCTGCTTCTGGGCGGCGAACACCCGCACAACGAGCGACTCGGCTACACGTGGATCGAATTCGGCAGGCGTGCCGGGGACGGCACCGTCGAGTACCGCACGCTGGGTTGCGGGCTCAAGGCGGTGGCGGGTAGAGGGATCGTTCGGCACTGGTACTTCCTGACCACGCAGCGCGTCGGCGCCGGCCTGTCCCTGATCGACGGCACCCGCACGGCGCTGACCCGGGATCGGCTGACCGAGGCATTGGCCGGTCACGGGCTGGTCTACGACCAGGCGGGCAGCTACCGCCGGGCCGTGGACGACGCGCTGTTCGGCCTCGGTGAACAGCGCTACGCCGCGCTCGTCGACCTGCTCATCCAACTGCGTCAGCCTCAACTGTCCAAACGACCCAGCGAGAAGACGCTCTCCAGAGCGCTAACCGAGGCCCTCACGCCGATGGACCAGGCAGTGGTCGCGGACGTCGCGGAAGCCTTCCGCAGTCTGGACGAGGATCAGGCCCGGCTCGCCGCGATGGCCGAGACCGAGCAGGCGGCAACCGCGTTCCTGACTCACTATCAGCGTTACGCCCGGGTTGCCTCTCGCCGCCGTGCCCGGCTCCCGCGCAGTGAACAGGCCCGCTACGACGGGCTGCGCGCCGAGTTGACCCGGGCGCAGACGGAGGAATCCGAGGCCGAACTCCGGGTCGCGGCGGCCGAGGAACTGATCGCCGGGCACGCCGCCGAGGCGACTCGGCTCCAGGCCCAGGACGAAGCTCTGCGAGCCGGCCCGGAGATGCGCAGCGCCCGCGAACTGGACCGGGCCGCCGAGACCGCGCGCTCCGCCCGAGCGGATGCGGCCCGCGCCGAAGCGGACGCACGGCGCGCGGACGAGGACGAACGGCGCGCGGGCGACCGAGCGGCCGGCGCTGCCGCCCGGTCGGCGGCAGCCGTCGACGATGTCGCCACCGTGCGCGGCATGGCCGCCGCCGCGGCCGGGCAGGCCATACTGACCGCCGCACACGCCGAACACGTGGCCGGCGCCCTGGTCGACGAACCTCGGGTGCGCCGGGCAGCCGACGATCTGGTCGACCGCCGTCGGCGCACCGTCGAGCTGCTTGCCGAGCTGCACCGCGAGGCCGATCGTCTCGCCGGTGTCCGCGCGGCGGCTCGCCAACGACTCACCGACATCGAGGGTGAACTGGCGGCCCAGGCCGAGGAACACGAGCACAGCGCCGAAGCGGTCCGGGTCCAGACGCGCGCCCTTGTCGCGGCCGTGCGCGAGTACCTGGCCGCGTGTACCGAACTGCGACCTGCGGATCCGGTCGGCCTACTCGACGAACTCACCGTGTGGGCGGACACGTTGGCGGGCCCCGACCCGGTCCACGCGGCCACCGCCGCGGCGGTTCGCGAACGGCACGCGGTGCTCGCGGCGCAGGCGGCCGGCCTGGCCGCGGAACGGCGGGAAACCGAAGCCCGGGCCGAACGGTTGCGCGCCGAGCTGGCCGAGCTGCACGCGGGTGGGACCCGCCCGCCACGGCCGCCGCACACCCGCGACGACGCCGCCCGCACGTCGCGCCCGGGCGCGCCCCTGTGGCGCCTGGTCGACTTCACCGACGCGGTGCCCGACGGCGCCGTCCGAGCCGGGATCGAAGCGGCCCTGGAGGCTTCCGGGTTGCTCGACGCCTGGATCGACCCGGACGGTACGGCGACCTCGGCGAGGACCGGCGATCTGCTCGCCCGGCCCGGGCCGGACGTTGCCGGACACACCCTCGGCGACGTGCTGCGTCCCGCGGTCGACCGAGGTGACGAACGGGCCACGGCCGTGCCGGACGCGACGGTGAGTCGGTTGCTCGCCTCGATCGGCTGGGGTTCGGGCAGCCGAGCGGTCACCCGGGTGGCGGCGGACGGCAGCTTCACCATCGGTGCGTTGACCGGCCGCTGGACCAAACCGAGCGCGGAATATCTGGGCGCGGGTGCCCGGGAGAGTGCCCGCCGGACCCGGATCGAGGTACTGACCGCCGAACTCACCGAGCTCGACGCCCGGTGGGTCGAACTCGAGGACCGGTCCGAGGCGGTGGCGACACGTCAGCATCGGCTCGACGAGGAGTCCGCGGCGCGACCGGGTGACGAGGCGCTGCGCCGGGCGCACGCGCAGTTCGCGGCCTCCGGTACCCACCTGGCGGCCCTGAGCACACGGCGCGCCGAACAGGAGCGGCTTGTGGCCGACGCGGCGACTCGCGCGGCCTCGGCCGAGGCCGAGGTCCGGCGCACTGCCGTCGACACCGGCCTGCCCGCCGAACCCGACGAGCTCGTCTCGGTCTCGGCCGGCCTGGCCCGATACCGCGAGGCACTGGCCGCGCTGTGGCCGGCGCTACGCGAGCACACCGCTGCCTCGACCGCTGCCGCCAACGAACTCGTCGAGGCCGAACGGGCGGCGGTGCACGCAAGCGAATTGCGCGAGCGGGCCGAGACGGCACAGCGCGCGGCCCTGGCCGCCGAGAGTGGGTACGAAACCCTGGCCGCCACCGTCGGCGCGGCCGTCGCCGAGCTGCAACGCAGGCTCACCGAGACGCGAACGGCCGTGCGTGCGTGCGAGGAGGCCGGCCGACGGGCCCACCGCGAGCACACGGACGCGGTCAAGGCCGCAGGCGTCGCCCAGGGGCGTCGTGGGCAACTGGAGCGCGACGTCGTCGAGTCCGCGCGCACCAGGGACGAAGCGGTCGCCGCACTGCGCCGGTTCGCGGGCACCGGCCTGCTGACCGTGGCCCTGCCGGAACTGGACGTACCCGCACCGGACTCCGGCTGGGCCCCCGATCCCTCGGTGCGCTTCGCGCGTCGCATCGAGCGCGAGTTGGAGCAGACCGAGGACTCGGACCAGGCGTGGGAGCGGGTACAGCGGCGGGTGGCGGAGGAACTGAAGAACCTCCAGGACGCCCTCGGGCGCCATGGACACACCGCCTCGGGCCACATGCTCGAGGACGGCGTGGTCGTCGACATCGTCTTTCAGGGCCGTACCTCGACGGTGGCCGATCTCGCAGCTTCCCTGGCGGCGGAGGTCGAGGCCCGGCGTCGGTTGCTCTCGGCCCGGGAGCGGGAGATCCTGGAAAATCATCTGATCTCCGAAGTGGCGGGCACGCTCCAGGAGTTGATCGGAGCGGCGGAACGCCGGGTGGCGGTGATGAACAGCGAGCTGGCGGCCCGCCCGACCAGCACCGGTATGCGGCTGCGACTGGTGTGGCGCCCGGCGCGGGAGGCTCCGACCGGCTTGGCCGCCGCGCGCAGTCGGCTGTTGCGTCAGACCGCCGACGCCTGGACGGCCGAGGACCGCGCGGCAGTGGGCGACTTCCTGCAGGCCGAGATCGCGCGCGTGCGCAGCCGGGACACCGGCGGCACCTGGGTCGAACAACTCACCACGGCCCTCGACTACCGCTCCTGGCACGAGTTCGGGATCGAGCGGCATCAGCACGGCCAGTGGAGTACAGCGACCGGTCCGGCCTCCGGCGGCGAACGGGTGCTCGCGGCCTCGGTGCCGCTGTTCGCGGCGGCGTCCTCGCACTACGCCTCGGCGGCGAACCCGTACGCGCCCCGGCTGGTCACGTTGGACGAGGCGTTCGCGGGTGTCGACGACGACTCGCGGGCCAAGTGCCTGGGTCTGTTGGCGGCCTTCGACCTGGACGTGGTGATGACCAGCGAGCGCGAATGGGGCTGCTATCCCGAGGTCCCAGGCTTGGCCATCGCCCAGTTGTCGCGTGTGGACGAGATCGCGGCGGTATTGGTGACCCGCTGGGAATGGAATGGCGAACATCGTTTCCGCGGCGTTGATCCCGGGCCGATGGTGACCGGTCCGGTGCCGACGCCGAGGTCGGGCGGCTCTGCCGATGCCGCGCAGGACGAGCTGTGGTCATGACCGGGACGCACCTCGAACGGCTGCTCGGCGGGGCGGACCTCGCGTGGTTGGTCGCTCGAACGCGACAGCGCCTCGAACGTGCCCGCGCACTCGACGGGTCGGTCACCCTCAAGGAGCCGACTGTGGCCCAACGAGCGGCAGTGGAACGGTTGTTGGGCCGACCGGCTCGCGCCGCCGGGTCGTTGTCGGTCGCGCTGTCGGCAGTCGATCGTATTCTTCGCGAATCGGGTGCGTGCCCGGCCGGCCTCGCGGCGGCCGTGGAGATCCTGGGTGGACCGGTGTCGGTCCGCCGGGAGTTGGCCTCGGCGCAGCGCAGCGCCTGGGACCAGGCCTTTCGGCCGGTGGAGGATCTGCTCGACACGCGGCCCGAGTTGTCGGAATGGGCGGCGGAGATCCGCGCGTCCGGACTGGTGCGACGGCTGTGCGGCACCCCGGAAGGCGCCGGACGCGTGTTGGCGGATGTCGCGAGCGTGCTCGGCGGGTTGCCGGTCGAGGGGGAGCCGATCGGTGTCTTCGCGGCGCGCGTCTGCGCCGACGCGCACGCACTCGACGAGGATCGTCCGGTGGCCACGCTGGTGTTCGGCGCGGCGCGGGTGCTGGCGGGGGCGCCGGCCGGAAGCGGCGCGGCGTGGCGGCGACGGGTCTGGGCAGGCGTCGGACTGCTCAAGGACGACCTGTCGAGCACGGTGCTCACCCTCGGACTGCCTGGTGACGACAGCTCGCCCACGGGGCGGGCGCTCGCGATCCTGACCGCGGCCGGGCAGCCGGCGGTGTTGACCCTGCGCCAGATCGTCGGCGATCCGCCCGCGGCGCTGACCGCGGGAACCGCCGTGTTCGTGTGCGAGAACCCGGCCGTGGTCGCGGCGGCCGCACACCGGATCGGGGCGGAGTGCCCGCCTCTGGTGTGTGTGTCCGGTCAGCCCGGCACGGCCGCCGTGGGGCTGTTGACGGCACTGACCGCCGCGGGAGCGGTGGTGCGGGCACACGGCGACTTCGACTGGGGCGGTCTGCGGATCGTGGCCGGCCTCGCCGCGCGGCTCACCGTCGAGCCGTGGCGCTACGGTGCCCGGGACTACCGGGCGGCCGTGGCCGCACGGCCCGGCACCGTGCTGACGGGCACCGCGACGGTGGCCGCGTGGGACCCGGACTTGGCGCCGGCGATGAAGGCGGCCGGCCGCCGGGTCGAGGAGGAGGCGGTCCTCGATCACCTCCTGGCCGATCTCCGGTCGACGGGGCGAGCCGGAACACGGTGAAGCCGACGGGGTGAGGGTTGTCCGGCCGGCGACGTGGTCCCGATCCGGTGAACGAGTCCGGGCCCGCGCGAGGTCGAAGTCGGCCGGCCGACCCGACAGGTCCGCAGACAACGCCCCTGTCCGGGAGGGCTGTTCCGGGTCGCTGGTCAGCCCGTGGGTGCTTGGCCCCGCCTCAGGAGGCGGGTTTCCTCGTCCGCCGGCAACTCCCCAGGCAGTGGGGGTTCGCCCCGGGCGCGGTCCCAGGCCAGGACGTCGGCGGCGGTGACCGACAGCGGTGTGGTCGGGAGGCCGGCGGCTCGGGCGCGGGTGGCGCTGCGTTGGCGGGCGGGCCATTGGGCCTCGGGGGTGACCAGGGGGAAGGGGCCGGGGACGGCGTCGGGGGAGACGGGGACGATTTCCACCTCGGTGCCGGCGGCCTGTGCGCAGGTGTGGATGAGGTCGCCCAGGGTGGTCGGTTCGGCGGGCCCCACGGCGTGGAAGGCGCCGGGGCGGTTGTCGATCAGGAGTCGGTTGACCAGGCCGGCCAGGTCGCGGGAGTCGACCACTTGGATCGGCTGTTCGGGCCGGCCAGGGAGGGCGACGCGGCCGCCGCGGGCGGCTCGGCGGCTCCAGTACGTGAAGGTTTCCTGGACGTCGTGGGGGCCGGCGACCTTGCCCGGTCGCACGATGGTGGCGCGGTCGCCGTAGCGGGCGAGCACGTCGTCCTCGCAGGCGACCTTGCAGGGGCCGTAGGTGTCGTTGTCGAGTACCTCGGTGTCGCGGACGGGTGCGCGGCGAGGGGTGTCCTCGTCCGAGCCCGGGCCGACTCCGGACTGTACGTAGACGGCGTGGCTGGAGACGAACAGGTAGCGGCCGACCCGGTCGCCGAGTACCGCCATCGCCTGCCCGACGTGGCGCGGTACGTATCCGCTGACGTCCACCACCGCGTCCCACTCGCCCACGCGCAGCGCCGTGTAGTCGCCGGTGTCGCGGTCGCCGATCCGCCGGGAGGCCTGCGGGAAGAGGTCGGCGCCGGTTCTGCCTCGGCCGAAGAGGGTCACCTCGGCGCCCCGGGCCAGTGCGTCCTCGACGATCGCCCGGCCCACGAACGCGGTGCCTCCGAGTACAAGAATGCGCATGGTTCGCGACCGTATCGGGTCGGTGGGATCGGCGCTCGCGTGTTTTCGACGGCTTCCTGAAGGCCTGTCCCATGGCCTTTCGAAGGCGTTTCGGCGACGGATGTGTCAACCGTGATTGACAGGTGGTGGGTGTCAACGTAGGTTGACGAGCATGACCGAAGCAACCGACCTCGCCAGTCGTGCGGGGGACCGGGATCCACGGGTGGGCCTACGGGCCGTGGCCGCGCTGCGCCGGCTGCTCGAGCAATTGGAGGCCGTGCAGGTGCGCAGTGCGCGCGTGCAGGGGTGGTCGTGGCAGGAGATCGCGGCCGAGCTCGGGGTGAGCCGCCAGGCGGTGCACAAGAAGCACGGGAGGAACTGATGTTCGAGAGGTTCACGGACAGTGCCCGGGGCGTCGTGTACGGGGCCATCGAGCACTCGCGGCGGGCCGGGGACGCCGGCGTGGAGGAGGAGCACATGCTCGCGGCGCTGCTGGACGCGCAGGGTACGCAGGCCTCGGTCGCGCTGGCGGCGCTCGGGTTCGTGGCGAGTCGGGACGAGTTCGAACGCGGACTGGCCCGGGCCCGGCGGCGCGGCGGTATGTCGCAGGCCGACGAGGCCGCGCTCGCCGACCTGGGGATCGACGTGGGGGAGATCGTCGCGCGCGTCGAACAGGCGCACGGCGAGGGCGCGTTGGCGGTGGGCCGACAGCGGCGCCGGTTGTGGCCCTTCGGTGGGCGTACGGGGCACGTTCCGTTCACGCCCGGCGCCAAGAAGGTGCTGGAGCAGTCGCTGCGCGAGTCGGTCGCGCGCGGTCAGCGGCATATCGGCGACGAGCACATTCTGCTCGCGCTCACCGCCCGATCGGGGGTGGTCGCGGACCTGCTCGCGGAGCACGGTGTCACCCACACGGCGGTACTGCGGGCGCTGGCGCCGACGGCACAGGCGGGCTGAGCACGCGCTCACGCGCTCACGCGCTCACGCGCGATGGGGGACGGGGACATCCGAAAGGGCCCGGGAAGGCTCGAGTTCGCTTGAGACTTCCCGGGCCCATACGCTCACGCCGCCGTGAACACCGACCGTGAACACCGACCGTGAACACCGGCCTCGCGCTGCGGCCGGTCCCTACTCCACCAAGCCGGCCCGCCGGAGGGCGTCCGCGATGGCGCCGCCGCCTCCGGCCGGGCCCTGCGGGCCTCGGCTCTGCTTCGGGGGAGTCGCGCGTCGGCCCTGACCGCCGCCCTGGGCGCCCGAGCCGCCGGTGCCTTGGCGTGCTCCGCCCTGTCGTCCGTCGCCCTGCCGGCCGCCGCCCTGTCGCCCGTCACCCTGTGGCCGACCCTCGCGAGCCCCGCGCTCCGGCCGAGGGCCGCGAGGGCCGCGGTCACCGCGGTCGGCCCGGTCGCCCCGTGCCCCGCGCTGCTCCGGCTCGTCCTCCAGCCGCAGCGTCAGCGAGATCCGCTTGCGCGGGATGTCCACGTCGAGCACCTTGACCCGGACCACGTCGCCCGACTTGACCACGTCGTGCGGATCGCTCACGAACGTCTTCGACATCGCCGAGACGTGCACGAGGCCGTCCTGGTGCACGCCGACGTCCACGAACGCGCCGAACGCGGCCACGTTGGTGACCACACCCTCCAGGAGCATGCCGGGTTGCAGGTCGGACAGCTTCTCGACACCCTCCCTGAAGGTCGCCGTCTTGAACGCCGGCCGCGGGTCACGCCCCGGCTTCTCCAACTCGCGCAGGATGTCGGTCACCGTCGGCAGGCCGAACTTCTCGTCCGTGAACGCCTTCGGGTCCAGCGCGCGCAGCCTCGGCGCCGCGCCGATCAGGGTCCGGACGTCGCCACCCGCCGCCGCGGCGATCTTGCGGACGACCGGGTACGCCTCCGGGTGTACCGAGGACGCGTCCAGCGGGTCGTCCCCGGCCGGGATTCGCAGGAAGCCCGCCGCCTGCTCGAACGCCTTCGGGCCCAGTCGCGCGACGTTCTTCAGGTCGCGCCGGGTCTTGAACGGGCCGTTCGCGTCCCGGTGTTGCACGATGTTGTCGGCCAGCGTCGCGCCGATCCCGGACACCCGCGTCAGCAGCGGCGCGGACGCGGTGTTGACGTCCACGCCGACCGCGTTCACGCAGTCCTCGACCACCGCGTCCAGCGAGCGGGACAACTTCAGCTCGGACAGGTCGTGCTGGTACTGGCCGACGCCGATCGACTTCGGGTCGATCTTGACCAACTCGGCCAACGGGTCCTGGAGTCGGCGGGCGATGGAGACCGCGCCGCGCAACGACACGTCCAGGTCCGGGAGTTCCTGTGAGGCGAAGGCCGAGGCGCTGTACACCGACGCGCCCGCCTCGGACACCATCACCTTGGTCAGGCCCAACTCGGGGTGCTTGGCGATCAGTTCGGCGGCCAGCTTGTCCGTCTCGCGGGAAGCGGTGCCGTTGCCGATCGCGATCAGGTCCACCCGGTGCGCGGCGGCCAGTTTGGCGAGGGTGGCGATCGACTCGTCCCAGCGGCGGCGCGGCTCGTGCGGGTAGATGGTCTCGGTGGCGACCACCTTGCCGGTGTCGTCGGTCACCGCGACCTTGACCCCGGTACGCAGGCCCGGGTCCAGGCCCATCGTGGCGCGGGTGCCGGCCGGCGCGGCGAGCAACAGGTCGCGCAGGTTGGCCGCGAACACCCGGACCGCCTCGTCCTCGGCCTCCTGCCGCAGCCGACCGCGCAGGTCGATGCCCAGGTGCACCAGGATCCGGGTACGCCAGGCCCAGCGCACGGTGTCCGCGAGCCACTTGTCGGCCGGGCGGTCGCGGTTGACGATGCCGAACGTGTGCGCGATCGAGCGCTCGTAGTCGGTCGGGCCGTCGACCTCCTCGTCCGTCGAGGGCGCCAGGGTCAGGTCGAGTACGTCCTCCTTCTCGCCCCGGAACATGGCCAGGATCCGGTGCGAGGGCAGCCGGGTGAACGGCTCGGCGAAGTCGAAGTAGTCGGCGAACTTGGCGCCGGCCTCCTCCTTGCCCTCGCGCACCTTGGCCACCACGCGCCCGCGCGTCCACATCCGCTCGCGCAGCGCGCCGATCAGGTCGGCGTCCTCGGCGAACCGCTCGACCAGGATCGAGCGCGCGCCGTCCAACGCCGCCTGCGCGTCCGCGACGCCCTTGTCCGCGTCGACGAACGCCTCGGCCGCGGCGGCCGGGTCGCGCGAGGGGTCGGCCAGCAGGCCGAGCGCGAGCGGTTCCAGGCCGGCCTCGCGGGCGATCTGCGCCTTGGTCCGCCGCTTCGTCTTGTACGGGAGGTAGATGTCCTCCAGCCGGGCCTTGGAGTCCGCCGCCAGGATCTGCGCCCGCAGCGGGTCGTCCAACTTGCCCTGCGCCTCGATCGCGGCGAGCACGGCGGTACGGCGCTCGTCCAGCTCCCGCAGGTAGCGCAGCCGTTCCTCCAGGTTGCGCAACTGCGTGTCGTCCAGGGTCCCGGTCACCTCCTTGCGGTACCGGGCGATGAACGGCACGGTGGCGCCGCCGTCGAGCAACTCGACCGCCGCTTTGACCTGCCCCTCCCGAACCCCGAGCTCCTCGGCGATCCGCCGATGCACATCCTGCCGCGCGCCCTGCTCCGTACCCTGCATCGTCACGTCCCGATCCACCTCATCACCAAGCCTGCCCCCGGCATTCTCTCGGGCCGCACCCCCCGTTGTCGCCCTGCCCCACCGCCACCACCCCGGATTCCCGGTCCGGCCGCCCGCGCGGGCCGCTCGGGCGCGGGCCGCTCGGGCGGGGGGTGACAGGGCGGGGTGGCGGAGGGAGCGTCGGCTGGGAGGCGGTGGCGAGGGTGGTCGCCGCTGTCTACCAGGGCGCCCGGGTTCCCGACCGGGGCGCGGGTCGCTCGGGCGTGGATGACGGATGTCGGGCTTGGGAGGTGGTGGGTGGGGGTGATGGCGCCCGCCCGCCGGCCGCCCGGGCGCCGGTTCGGGTCGCGGTGTCGCGCTCCGTCCGCCGCGCCGTGTCCCCGCGTCCTGTCCGCCGCGCCGGATCGAGGTTGGTTCAGCCTTCCGGGGGTGGGGGCGTGTTGGTGTCGCGCAGGGACGGGACGCGGCTCGGGCGGCGGCGTTCCTGGGCTTCGAGGAGGGGGAGGGTGCGCATCGGGACGACCTCGGACAGGACGATGACGCTGGTGGAGCGGACCACCTCGGGGATGCGGTTGATGTCGATCAGGATCTGTTGCAGGTCCTGATTCGAGGTGGCGGCGATCCGGCAGTGCACGTCGCCGATGCCGGTCGTCCCGTACGCCTCCAGCACCTGCGGGACCGCGCTCAGTGCGGTGGCCACGCCGGACAGGCCGCCCTGGGCGATCTCCAGTGTGACGAAGGCCAGAACCGGGTACCCGGCGGCGACCAGATCGACCTCGGGGCCGTAGCCGGTGATCACCCCCGCCGCCTCCATCCGCTCCAGGCGGGCCTGGACCGTGGCGCGGGAGACACCGATCACCCGGGACAGTTCCAACATGCCCGCCCGCGGGTGTTGGCGGCCGGCCCGGATGAGACGCACGTCCAATTCGTCGAGCGTGCTGCGCGAATCCTGTAGATCATCCCGCATATGAGGCACCCATCTAGGCAAATTGCATAGCTCGCAGATCGAACCTTGTCAGATGTTGCATTCGGAAGTGTACTTCCGGCATCCGTTCCTTTCCGAGGGGATCGCGCGTCATGAGCACCTTCACCACCCTTGAAGACACCGACGCCCTCGTCGGCGCCGTCGAGCACGACCCGGCGGGAGACCCCTTCCCGGTCGTCGCGATGGACCATGTTCGTTTCTTCGTCGGCAACGCCAAGCAGGCCGCGCACTACTACTCGACGGCGTTCGGGATGACCTGCGTCGCCTATCGCGGTCCCGAGACCGGGAGCCGCGACGTCGCCGAGTACGTGCTCGTGTCCGGCAAGGCACGTTTCCGCATCACCGGCGAGGTTCACGCCGGCACCGAGGTCGGCGTCGCGACCGCCGCCCACGGTGACGGCGTGTCCGACATCGCCATCGAGGTCCCCGACGTCGACAAGGCCATCGCCTTCGCCCGGGAGAACGGCGCGACCGTGCTGGTCGAGCCGCACGACGACACCGACGAGCACGGCACGGTGCGTACCGCGGTGCTGGCCACGTACGGCCAGACCCGGCACACGCTGGTGGACCGGTCCGGCTACAAGGGCCCGTTCCTGCCCGGCTTCGTCGCCGCCGAGCCGCTGTTCCGCGGCAAGCCCGCCGCCCACCCCAAGCGCTACTTCCAGGCCATCGACCACTGCGTGGGCAACGTCGAGCTCGGCCGGATGGACGAGTGGGTCGCCTTCTACAACCGCGTCATGGGCTTCACCAACATGAAGGAGTTCGTCGGCGACGACATCGCCACCGAGTACTCCGCGCTGATGTCCAAGGTGGTCACCAGCGGCAACCACCGGGTGAAGTTCCCGCTCAACGAGCCCGCCGTCAGCCGCAAGAAGTCGCAGATCGACGAGTACCTCGAGTTCTACGGCGGCCCCGGCGTCCAGCACATCGCGCTGGCCACCGGCGACATCGTGGCCTCGGTGCGCGCGATGGCCGAGATGGGCGTCGAGTTCCTGTCCACCCCGGACAGCTACTACGACACGCTCGGGGAATGGGCCGGCGAGACCCGGGTACCCGTCGAGACGTTGCGCGAACTGAAGATCCTGGTCGACCGCGACGAGGACGGCTACCTGCTCCAGATCTTCACCAAGCCCGTGCAGGACCGGCCGACGGTGTTCTTCGAGCTGATCGAGCGGCACGGTTCGCTCGGTTTCGGCAAGGGGAACTTCAAGGCGCTGTTCGAAGCGATCGAGCGCGAGCAGGAGCGCCGCGGCAACCTCTAGGCCGAGGGGCCGGCCGTCGGGTACGGCGGCGGCCGGCGGGACACGGGCCGACAGGGCAGCGGGAGCGGACGGAGGAGTCGGGCAGTCATGGCGTACTACCGCAGCGTGGGCGAGGTGCCGCCGAAGCGGCACACCCAGCACCGCCGCCCTGACGGCGGCCTCTACTACGAGGAGCTGATGGGCGAGGAGGGCTTCACCTCCGACTCCTCGCTGCTCTATCACCGCGCGATCCCGTCGGCGATCGCCGACGCGAGCGTGTGGGAGGTCCCCGACCAGAGCGTCACCGCCAACCATCCGCTCAAGCCGCGCCACCTCAAGTTGCACGAGCTGTTCGCGGACAACGAGTGGAAGGCCGTCGACGCGGTCACCGGTCGGCGGCTGGTGCTGGGCAACGGCGACGTACGAATCTCCTACGTGGTCGCGGGCAGCCCCTCCCCGCTGTACCGCAACGCGCTCGGCGACGAGTGCGTGTACATCGAGTCCGGCTCCGGGACGGTGGAGACCGTGTTCGGCGCGCTCACCGTCGGACCCGGCGACTACGTGATCCTGCCGCGCGCCACCACCCACCGCTGGGTGCCCGGCACCGAGGAGCCGCTGCGCGCGTACTGCATCGAGGCCAACTCGCACATCACGCCCGCCAAGCGCTACCTCTCCCGGTTCGGCCAACTGCTCGAGCACGCGCCGTTCTGCGAGCGGGACCTGTGCGGGCCGGTCCAACCGCTGCTGGCCGAGGGCACCGACGTCGAGGTGCTGGTCAAGCACCGCGGCCTGGGCGGGGAGATCGCCGGCACCCGCTACGTCTACCCCACCCACCCGTTCGACGTGGTCGGCTGGGACGGGTGCCTGTACCCGTACGTGTTCAACATCTCCGACTTCGAGCCGATCACCGGCCGGATCCACCAACCGCCGCCCGCGCACCAGGTGTTCGAGGGGCGGGGGTTCGTGATCTGCAACTTCGTGCCGCGCAAGGTGGACTACCACCCGCTGTCGATCCCGGTGCCGTACTACCACTCCAACGTGGACTCGGACGAGGTCATGTTCTACTGCGGCGGCAACTACGAGGCCCGCAAGGGGTCCGGGATCGGCCAGGGCTCGATCTCGCTGCACCCGGGCGGGCACGCGCACGGGCCGCAGCCCGGCGCCTACGAGCGCAGCATCGGCATCGAGTTCTTCGACGAGCTCGCGGTCATGGTGGACACCTTCAGCCCGCTGGGTGTCGGCGAGGGCGGCATCGCGAGCGAGGATCCCGGTTACGCGTGGACCTGGGCCGGGAAGGCGCCAGGACCATGAGCGCATCCACCGACGCCCCCGAGACCCTGCACCAGGCGTTGTTCACCGGATTGTGGGACGACGCCGCGTTGTTCCCGCCCGGCAACGCCCCGATGGCCGAGGCGGTGCCCGCGCACCGGGTGTACCGCGACGAGTGGTTCGCGCCGTTCGTGCGCAACTTCCTGGTCGGCGCGGCACACGTGCCCGACCTGCTCGCGCTCGCCGATCCCGGCGCGCCGCTGCGCGTGGTGCTCGTGGCCCCCGGCGGCCCCGCCTCGGTGGGTTCCGCCGTACACACCATCCTGAACACCCCCGGGTTGTTCCTGGAGGGCATCGAGGTCGCCGGCGACGGCGAGATCGGCAAGGCGGTCGCGGCGCTGCACGAACACCTGCCGGAGATGACGGCGGGCTACGTCGAGGTCCTCAAAGGCGCGGGCCTCGACGCAGACCTGGACAATCTCGCCGGCACGTACGGGCGGCCCAAGTTCCGCACCGGCGGTACCGCCGCGCACGCGTTCCCGGACGAGGCCGAACTGGCCGCGTTCCTCCACGCGTGCCGGATCCGCGAACTGCCGTTCAAGGTCACGGCCGGGCTGCACAACGCCGTGCGGCACACCGACCCGACCACGGGTTTCGAGCACCACGGGTACCTCAACCTGATGCTCGCCACCCACCACGCCGTCGCCGGCGCCGAACCGGACGCGGTCGCCGACGTGCTCGCGATCCGCGACAGCGCCGAACTCACCCGGATGGCGCACGACCTGACGCTGACCGAGCGCACCCGCCTGCGCGGATACCTGACCTCGTACGGCACCTGTAGCGTCGCCGAGCCGCTCCAGGACGCACTCACCCTGGGTCTGCTCGGCGAACCCCCGCACCAGCGCGACTGATCCGATCGAGGAGCCCGACGTCTCATGCCCACCACCTGGGTCCCGCTGCCGACCGACACGGTGTACGGCATCGACAACCTGCCCTACGGCGTGTTCGCCACCGACCGCGAGCCGGACCGGCCGCGGGTGGGGGTGGCGATCGGCGACTTCGTGCTGGACGCCGGCGCGGCGGCGCACGCGGTCGGGGCGCCGGCCGACGTGCTGGACGCGCCGAGCCTGACCGAGTTGATGGCGGCCGGCCGGGCGACCTGGACCGCGGTGCGTGCCTCGCTCACCACCTGGCTGACCGATCCCGAGCTGCGGGCGAGCGTCGAACCGCACCTGATCCCGCGTCGGGAGGTGGTGCTGCGGCTGCCGTTCGAGGTCGCGGACTACGTCGACTTCTACGCCTCCGAGCACCACGCGAGCAACCTCGGTCGGATCTTCCGGCCCGGCTCCGAGCCGTTGACCCCGAACTGGAAGCACCTGCCCATCGGCTACCACGGCCGCGCCGGCACCGTGGTGGTCTCGCACACGCCGATCGTGCGCCCCAGCGGGCAGCGCAAGGCGCCCACCGACGCGGTGCCCTCGTTCGGACCCACCCGCCGGCTGGACATCGAGGCCGAGGTCGGCTTCGTCGTGGGCGCCGGTTCCGAACTCGGCACGCCGGTCGGGCTCGCCGACTTCGCCGACCACGTGTTCGGCGTGTGCCTGGTCAACGACTGGTCCGCCCGGGACATCCAGGCCTGGGAGTACGTCCCGCTCGGCCCGTTCCTGGGCAAGTCGTTCGCCACCTCGGTGTCGCCGTGGATCGTCCCCCTCGAAGCACTCGGCGTCGCACGCGTGGCACCCCCCGCGCGCGACGTCGAGCCACTGCCCTACCTGGACGACCGTACCGGCGAACCGTGGGGCCTGGACCTGGCCCTGGAGGTCCGGCTCAACGGCCACCTGATCTCCCGGCCGCCGTTCGCCGCGATGTACTGGACGGCCGCGCAACAGCTCGCGCACATGACCGTCAACGGCGCGGCGCTGCGCCCGGGCGACCTGTTCGCCTCCGGCACGGTCAGCGGCCCGGAGGCCGACCAGCGCGGCGCGCTGATCGAGATCACCTGGAACGGCGAGAATCCCCTCAAACTCCCGGACGGGTCCACCCGGACCTATCTGGAGGACGGCGACGAGGTCACGATCACCGCTACCGCCCCCGGTCCGAACGGCACTCGTATCGGATTCGGCGAGGTAAGCGGGCGAATCCTGGCAGCGCGCTGACCTGATGCCGGCTCCCGCAGCTTGCGGGAGCCGGCATATCGCCGGAGGCGGACGCTTCGAGGCGATCGGCCCGAGGCGATCGGCCCAAGGCGGATGGGCCGGGGTGATCGGCCCGAGACGGACATTTCACGGCGCGGTCCGACGCGAGCCCCCGGCGCGACCGCGAGAGGTCGCCTTGCGACGCCGACGGCATCGTGCCGCGCGTCGGCGAAGCCCCGCCGCTCGGTGAGGGTGATCGAGCGTGCCCACCACATCCGCACGACGGCGGACGGTACGTCCGCGCCCACCGCGATCGCGGCGGGATACGCGCTGCACGGCGACCGGATCACCGGGCCGGCCGACCGTCCGAAAACGACCGCTCCAGGATTCTCGGGCTCCCGAACTCCCCGACTTCCGGGGCCCTTGAGGCTCCCGGACATCCACCGTCGCCGCGTGGGCGGCCTCCAGGCCCTTCCGGGTGCTTCGGCGCGCTCCGGTCGACCCGATGCCGCGTCCGGCCCGCCACACAAGGCCGTGGCGGCCTCGTGGGCCTCGATCGTGACGCAAGCCCCCGGCCGACCCTCCGGCCCGCCCCCCGATGCCGCGTCCGGCCCGCCCGCGAGGCGCCGAGCGATGGAATCCGGCCGGCCGTTCGACCCGTTCGACGACGCCGTGGACCTCGCCGAGCATGCCCTCGGCGGCGATCCACGGCTCTCGTCCGTCGACGCGCCACGACGCGGTCTCGCGCACCGAGACAGGCCCCCGCCTCGATCCCGGTCGCGATCCCTCCGGACTCCACCCGCTCGGCGAATGCCTCGCCGGACGAGCGGACAGGTCACACACCCGGGCGGCAGGGCCGCCCGGTTCGGTTCATGGGGTACCGGTCATCCGATGTGGATCGCCCGGTGTTGCCCGCTTTTGTCGTAGTAGCCGGGACCGGCCACCAGAGCGGTGCGGAAGTACAGGCCCTCGCCGACGACGCCGTTGTTGTTGCCGTGCCCGGGCACGAACGGCTGCCACAGGGCCACCAGCAGGTCGGGGGCCACCAACGAGGCCCCCTCGGTCTCCACCCGGACGGGTGTCAGTTCACCGAGCAGCCGGGTGACGTCGACGGCCGGCGTACCGAAGACGTCGACGCCCAGACACAACACCGTGTCCGCGAAGTCGTCCTCGGACCGGTGCACCTCGATCGCCTCGACCAGTCCGTCCTTGTCGCTCACCACATGAATCGAGAGGTCCGCACCGAAGTGGGCGAACCCACGAGTGCGTCCCGACAGATCTCCTCCGAGTTCGCGCAGAGCCGCCTCTGCCTCGTCCATGGACATGCCGATCTTGATCGGCCCTACGCCGTAAGGCGGATCCAACTCAAGCTGCACGTGATCTCCCTCGCCTCGAACAACCGAGTATGGCGCACCGTCATCGGGCGTCCCCGCACCCGGTTGCCGGTTCGGCGCGGGAGGGCGTCCGGGTGCCCGTACCCGGACGGCAACGCTCCCGTCGGGGCCGGCGTCGGCTTCGGCTTTGTACCCGTTCGGGCCAATCCGGGAAACGCCGACACCGGCTCCGGGAGCGCTACCGCGGGGTGCCGAAGACCTGCGTCCACGAGGTGCCGTAGGTGCCGCCGGTGACATACCCGACACCGATCTCGGTGAACTCCGGAGTGAGGATGTTCTTGCGGTGGCCGGGACTGTCCATCCAGCCCTGCACCACCTCGGCCGGCGTGCGCTGCCCGCACGCGATGTTCTCCCCTATCCGGCTGTAGAGGTAGCCCGCCGCGATCGCCCGGTCCCATGGCTCGCGGCCGTCCGGATCGGTGTGTGAGAAGAACGCGCGGCTGATCATGTCCGCGCTGAACGCCTGTGCGCACGCGGTCAATTGTGGCTGCGGGGCGAGCGCGCGCAGGCCGTGCCGGGCCCGCTCGACATTGGTCAACTCGACCACCCCGCGCTGGAACTCGGAGAGCCCCGAGGGGGTTTGGGTCTGCTCCTCGACCTCGACGCCGAAGTCCCGGGCGATCCCGGCCAGCCCGTCCGCGTAGCCCTGGCCCAGCGCGCGCACCTTCCAGTCCGCACCGCGCCGGTAGATCTCGGCCAGCAACAACACCGTCTCGGCACGTGGCCGGGGCGGGGTGAACCGCGCCAGCAGCGTGCCGCTCGCACCGGTGAGCGTCATCGCCGGCGGCGGCAACTCGCCCAGCGTGTGCGTGGTGTCGGCGGGACTGATCACCACCGTCACGCGCGTGGCGCCCGCCCGCAGGCCGGTCGGGTCCACCGTGACGGTGTCCCCGCCCAGCCGTACCCCCGGCGCGGAGACCTGGTTGAAGAAGACGAAGTCCGCGTCGCCGGACACCCGTCGGTCCTCACCCGTGATCAGGGCGGAGATGTCGAAGGGGCCGGGCACGCGTACGCGCACGACGCCGCCCGGTAAGGATTGGTTCGCACCCGGCGGCAGTTCGTTCATGACCTCGGATTCTAACGACGGATCACAGCTCGGTGACCCGGCCGTCCGCGACTTCGATCCGGCGGGTGGTGCGCACCGCCTCCAGCATCCGCCGGTCGTGGGTGACCAGGAGCAGCGTGCCCTGGTAGGACTCCAACGCCGACTCCAACTGCTCGATCGCGGGCAGGTCCAGGTGGTTCGTCGGCTCGTCCAGTACCAGCAGGTTGACCCCCTCGGCCTGGAGCAGGGCCAGGGCGGCGCGGGTGCGCTCACCCGGGGACAGGGTCGCCGCCGGGCGCAGCACGTGCGCCGCCTTGAGCCCGAACTTGGCCAGCAGCGTGCGCACATCGGCCGGAAGCAGGTCCGGGACCACCGCGCAGAACGCCTCCAGGAGCGGCAGATCACCCAGGAACAACCCGCGCGCCTGGTCCACCTCGCCGACCACGACACCCGAACCCAGCGAGCCCCGACCGCCGGTCAACTCGGCCCGCCCGAGCAGCACCGCCAGCAGCGTCGACTTGCCCGCGCCGTTCGCGCCGGTGATCGCGACCCGATCCGCCCAGTCGATCTGCAACGTCACCGGACCCAGTGTGAAGCCGCCGCGCTCGACCACCGCGCCGTGCAGCGCGGCCACCACCGCGCCCGCGCGCGGCGCCGCGGCGATCTCCATCCGCAGCTCCCACTCCTTGCGGGGCTCCTCGACCACCTCCAGGCGCTCGATCATCCGCTCGGTCTGGCGGGCCTTGGACGCCTGCTTCTCGCTCGCCTCGGACCGGGTCTTGCGGCTGATCTTGTCGTTGTCGGTGGACTTGCGGCGCGCGTTGCGGGTGCCCTTGTCCATCCACCCGCGCTGCATCCGGGCCCGGGCCTCCAGATCGCCGCGCTTGTCGGCGTACTCGTCGAACTCCTCGCGCGCGTGCCGGCGGGCCACTTCGCGCTCGGTCAGGTACGCGTCGTAGCCGCCGCCGTAGCTGCGGATCCGCTGCTGGGCCAAGTCCAGTTCGACCACCCGGTCCACCGTCCGGGCCAGGAACTCGCGGTCGTGGCTGATCACCACGGTGCCCGCGCGCAACCCGGTGACGAACCGCTCCAACCGGTCCAGCCCGTCCAGGTCCAGGTCGTTGGTCGGCTCGTCGAGCAGGAACACGTCGTACCGGCTGAGCAGCAGCGACATCAGCCCCGCGCGCGCGGCCTGACCGCCGGACAGCGCGGTCATCTCGCGATCCAGGTCCACCGCCAGGCCCAGGTCCGCCGCGACCTCCTCGGCCCGCTCCTCCAGGTCCGCGCCGCCCAGGTCCAGCCAGCGATCCAGCGCGATGGCGTACTCGTCGTCGGCGCCCGCGCGGCCCTCGACCAGGCCCTCGGTCGCGGTGTCGAGCGCGGCCTGCGCGGCGGCGACCCCGGTGCGCCGGGCCAGGAACGCGCGCACGGTCTCGCCCGGGCGCCGCTCCGGCTCCTGGGGCAGATGGCCCACCGACGCGGTCGGCGGGCTCACCTGGATCGCTCCCGCCTCCGGCTCGGCCAGCCCGGCGAGGAGTTTCAACAGGGTGGACTTGCCCGCGCCGTTCACCCCGACCAGACCCACGACGTCGCCGGGGGCGATCACCAGGTCCAATCCGGAGAACAGGACACGGTCACCGTGTCCGGCGGCAAGGTCTTTGACGACGATCGTGGCGCTCATGAGGATACGAATCCTATCGGCCGCTGAAAGGATGACGACGTCCGTGTAGCACCGGCCCGTGCGGCCACCTGGGAAGGACCACGCATGACCACCGAACCTCGGCCCGAACCGTACGAGGCGCTGCCCGAGGACTGGGAGCGCGCCGTCGCCATCGTCGCGCACCCCGACGACCTCGAATACGGCGCCGCCGCCGCGATCGCCCGCTGGACCCGACAGGGCAAGCACATCACCTACGTCATGGTCACCAGCGGCGAGGCCGGCATCGACGGAGTCGACCCGGACGAGTGTCGCCCGCTGCGCGAGGCCGAACAGATCGAGTCCGCGCGCATCGTCGGCGTCGACACGGTCGAGTTCCTCGGGTACCCGGACGGCGTGGTCGAGTACGGGCTGCCGCTGCGCCGCGACCTGTCCCGGGTGGTTCGCCGGCACCGGCCGGAGATCGTGATCACCGGCAACTTCCGGGACACGTGGGGCGGCGTCGCACTCAACCAGGCGGACCACATCGCGGTCGGCCGGGCGGTGGTGGACGCGGTGCGCGACGCGGGCAACCGGTGGGTGTTCCGCGAGCTGCTCGCCGAGGGCCACGAGCCGTGGGGCGGAGTGCGCGAGGTGTGGGCGGGCGGCTCGCCGCAGTCGCGGCACGCGGTGGACACCACCGAGGACTTCGCGCTCGGTGTCGCGTCGCTCCAGGCGCACGCGGCCTACCTGGCGGGGCTGGGCCAAGGGCAGATGGCGGACGCGGGGGAGTTCCTGGAGGGCATGGGCCGGGCGGCCGGCTCGCGGCTGGGCACCCGCTTCGCGGCGGCGTTCGAGGTCTTCCCGATGGGCTGAGCGGGGCCGATCGGGCCTCAATACGCTGCGCGAATGATCAGTGGGCAGCACCTTCACGGCCGGGCCCTCGCCGTATGTGCGGCGGGGGTGCCGGCCGTCACCGGAATCGTCGCGTGCGGCAGCGACGGTGACGACGCCCCGTCCCCGTCCTCGAAGCGGTTGAACATCGAGCTGGGCGCGTTCGCCGACAAGATGGCCACGATCGCGCCGCTCCAGGTGGTCCCGGTCGGCAACGGGCACGTGGCCGCGGTCGGGCCGAACGTGAACGGCCCGGGCGTGGCCATGCTGTATGTCTCCTCACAGACGCTGACGCCCGCTCAGATATCGGACCTGGCCGGCGGGTTCGCCCGCCAACTCGACTGAGCGAGGGCGCCGGCCGTTCACCCGCCCTCTCCCGACGGTGGCCCCGACGGGCGGCCCCAGCGCCGGCCGGGTCGAACGCGCACCGGCCGACGCCTGGGGCCAAACCGCTCAGACGGAGGCGATCCGTACCTCGGCGGCGTGCTCGTGCAGCCGGATCACCGTGTCCGCGACCCGGCGCACCGTCGGCTCGTCCATGTGCGACCACAGCGGCAGGGTCAACACCCGGGCGGACACGTCGTCGGTGATCGGCAACGGCCGCGCGGGCAGGTGGGCGTACGCCTTCTGCCGGTTCACCGGCGGGTGGAAGTAGCGGCGCGAGTCGATCCCGTCCGCCTTCAGCGCCCGGGCCAGGGTCGGCGTGTCCAGGCCGAACACCTCCGGGTCGACGATCAGGGTCAGGTCCTTCCAGGTGGACACGTCGCCGTCGGCGAGCGCGGGCAGCCGCAGCCCCGGCACGTCGGCGATCGCGTCCGCGAACACGCCCACCAGGTGCGAGCGGGCGGCGACCCGCTCCGGCAGACCGCGCAGCGACACCAGCGCCAGCGCGGCGTGCAACTCGGACATCCGCGCGTTCAGCCCCGGGAACAGGCAGTCGTAGTCGCCCGGGTTGCCGTATCCGCGACCCAGTCGGCAGGCCTGCGCCAAGCCCTCGTCCCGGGTCGCGATCAACCCGCCCTCACCCGCGGTCACCACCTTCGTCGGGCTCAGCGAGAACACCTCCGCCGCGCCGAAGCCGCCGATCGGCGTGCCCGCCCGCCGGCTGCCCAGCGCGTGCGCCGCGTCGTAGACGATCGGCACCCCCGCGTCCGCCGCGACCTTCGCCAACTCCTCGACCCGACACGGAGTCCCGTACACGTGCGTGGCCATCAACGCGGACGCGCCCGACTCGGCCAGCAGCGCCGCCGCGTCGGTCGGGTCCAGGGTCAGACTGTCCGGGTCCACCTCGGCGAACACCGGGGTGGTCCCCGCCCAGTGCGCCGCGTGCGCGGTCGCCGAGAAGGTGAAGCCGGGCATCGCCACCGAACCGCTCGCCCCCAGCGCCTGCAACGCGAGCATCAGACCGCTCGTGCAGTTCGACACCGCCACCACGTACGGCACCTCCAGCCGCGCGGCCGCGTCCTCTTCCAACTCGCGCACCGTGGCACCGTCGGTCAACTGACCGCTGGTCAGGATCGTGTCCAGCCGCCGCGCCAACTCCTCCCGCTCGGGCACCCGCACGCGCGTCAGCGGCAGGCCCTCCGCGAACCTCGCGTCCCCACCGAGCACCGCCGGCTTGCCGGTCACCGCCATATCGCATCCCCCCTGGACTCACCGGGATTCCCCGGACTGATCGAACTCGTCTCCCCACCACCGGAATCGGCCGCGAGGGGCGTCGCGTTCCGCCCCATCGTCCGCCGCCGCCTCCGCTCCGAACTACCGCCCTTCTCGGTCTCGGTGCGATCCGGCTTCGACACCGCGAGCAACACCAGGACGAACGGGAACACCTGGACCCGTTCGCGGGTGAGGATGCCGAAGTTGCGGATGTTCGCGAACGCGAGCGCGAACACCAGCGTGTAGACGATCACGAAGGCCACGTAGGGTCTTCGGATCAGCAGCCCCGGGATGCGTTTCAACCGGGGGAGCGCGACCACGAACAGGCCCATCAGCACGACGCCTTCCAGCGACGCGACCAGGGCCTGGATGTTGTGCGCCTCGAACGGGAAGGGCCGAAAGAGCACCGTCACCAGCGACTGCGGCAACGCGGCCGGCGAGATGGACAGCGCCGCCGAATCGTCCACCGCCTGGGCCGAACCGCCCTGTGCGGTCTGGGTCTGGGTCTTGGCGATCACCTGATTGGCCTGCGCCGCCCCGATGCCCGGTGTGCCGAAGAAGGTGCCGACCTGCTGGAGCGCGAGCACACAGCCCACCCCGAGCACCAGGATCCCGAAACCGGCCCGCAACGGGCCCAGCGCGGAAGCCTGTTGCGGTCGATTGCGCAGCAGGTAGCCGACACACAACCCGCACAGCAGCAGCACCGTCACGTGCGGGCGCACCATCGTGGTGCCCACCGCCCCCAGGATCAGGAACACGAACGCCCCGCGGCGGCGTACCAGGAGCAATGCCACGCCGTAGGCCGCCAGGCCCAGCGTGAACATCATCCAGGTGTCCTTGCCGATCCCGGAGGGCCAGAACAGCAGCGAAGGCAGGAAGAACAGCAGCTTGCCGTAGCGGCGCCGATCGCCGTCCGGATAGGCCACGTTGAACGCGCGCCAGAACAGGTACAGGCCCCAGAACCCCATCCACGAGTAGACCAGGTAGCCGGCCAGCAGCGACTGCCCGACGATCGCGTACACGATGCCGGTGACGATCATGATGAAGCCGGTGCCGATCACCTTGCGGCCGATGTCCACGGTGAAGTCGCCGTTGCGAAAGTGCGGCGCGATGGCCCGCCCGACCAGGTCGTAGGTGGCCGCGTCCGCGCGCCCCTCGTAGAGCACGAAGGACATCCAGTACCGGGCGAAGCACGCGAGCAGCTTGGCGACCAGCGCGCCGATCACCAACCGCCGTACCCACGGCGGCTCGTCGCGGGAGAACCGGGACAGCAGCGGCACGCTGATGGTGAGCAGCAGCGGGAAGACGATCAGCGCGCCCCACGTGTCGTACGGGCGATACTCCATCGCCCACGCGAACACCGAGACGTAGAAGCCGACCGCGGTGAGCGCGAGCAGGGAACCCCATGGCAGCCGCGACGGAGGCACCCACCGGGCGTACGGCGCAAGACGGGACGACAACGGAGCTCCTTGCAGGGACGGCGAACCGGTGCGGCGTCGGGCGGCGGTGACGCGGGGACCGGCTCGGACCGGTCCGGCGGCGGCCCGCCGGCTGGCTAGAAGACCTCCAAGTCCCCCAGGGAGAGCTGCCAGGAGCGCAGGTCGTGGACGTCGATCGGGTGCGGGTGCACGGTGCGCGCGACCAGCAGCATGCCGGTGCGCGGCGGGGTTGCGTACCCGGCGTAGCGGGCGGCCCTGGCCGCCTCCGAGCCGCGCGCCAGATGCGTGGCGACGTGGTCGCACCCGGACATGGCCACCCCGGAGAACAGCTTGCGCGCGGTGTCGCGGTCGCCGGGGCGTACCACCATCTGGGACAGCGTGAACTCGACCAGCGGGCCGCGCAGGCGCGGGCGGCCGAACACCACGCCGGTCAGCTCGCCGTTCTTGTACGAGGCCACCACCCGGTAGTCCAATCCGGGCGCGTCGCCGTAGCGCCAGCGCAGGAAGTCGCCGGTGAGCGCGGTGCGCAGCTTGTCGTGGCCGATCGCCGCGTCGCCCGCGTCCGCCTCGGCGACCAACTCGTCGAAGCCTACCGCCGCCTTGGGGTCGGAGAAGAACTGACGAGCCGTCGGGAAGCGGCACCGGGCCGCGGGATCCACCGAGTTCCAGGTCTGTGAGGTGCCGGAGAGATCCCCGGTGGCGCGCAACTCCTTGAGCCCGCGCGCGAAGGCGATCGGCCGGATCGGATGCAGCGAGACCGGCACCTTCCCGACCTCGTGCCAGCCCATCCGCAGATAGCCCGGCAGGCTGTTGCCGTTCGGAGTGTTGAACACCAGCGAGGTGTCCACCTCGATCCGCTCCAGCAACTCGGTGGTCAACCGGCGGAACAGGCCCCGGCCCTGGACGTCCGGGTGGGTCGCGGTGTCCACCGCGCGCACCGCCCGGACCACCTCGCCGCCGAGCATGAACTCCCAGCGCAGGAAAAGCCGTACCGCAACCACCCGGCCGTCCGCCTCGGCGACCAGACCGGGACTGGCACCGAACGGGTTGTCCCTGTGCTTCCACCGGAAGAACTCCGAGGTGCGCTCCCCGGTCGGCCCGCCGGACAGCGCGTCGGCCAACAGGGCCAACACCCGGGGCTCGTCGTGCTTGCCCAACTCCCGGACGGTGAAAGGCGAACTCCCGACCTCTTGCCCACTCACCGCGATCCCTCCAGCACTCTCGCGTACACGTCCTCGATCCGTCGCTGCGCGCCCGCGACGTCGAACTCGTCCGAGCGCTCGGCCGCGGCCTCGCCGCACGCGCGCCGACGCGCGGGTTCGGCGGCGAAGGCCACCAACGCGTCGGCGAACGCCGCCGGGTTACCGGCCGGAACCACCGCGCCCTCGACCCCGTCGGTGACGATCTCCGGCATCCCGCCCACCGCGGTCACCACCGACGGCAACCCGACCGTCATCGCCTCCATCAACGAGACCGGCAGCCCCTCCTGACGCGAACTCAGCGCGAACACGTCGAAGGCCGGCAACAGCGTCGGCACGTCGCCGCGCGAACCGGCGAAGACCACCGAGCCCTTGAGGTCGGGCCGGCTCGCCCGCTCGCGCAGGGTCGCCTCCAGCGGGCCGGACCCGATCAGCACCAGGACCGCCCCGGGAAGCCGCTCCCGGACCAGCGCGTGCGCCGCGAGCAGGCCCAACTGGTCCTTCTTGGGCGTGAAGTTGGCCACCGAGCCGACCGTGAACGCGTCCTGGTCCAGGTCCAGCGCGTGCCGGGCCCGCTCGCGCGCGCCCGGGCCGGCGAACGCCTCGCCCAGATCCGGGCCGTGATGGATCACCGTCGGCACGGTGCCGCGCCGCAGTCGGGCCGGCTCGATGCTCTCGGCCACGGCCGCGGAGACCGCGATCACGCCGCTGTTGCGCCGGTACGTCCAGGCGTTGGCGATCCGGGTGGGCCGCCGGTAGCGCGGCCACATGTTGTGTTCGGTGTGCACGATCGGCACCTTGCCGGCGAACACCCGCGCGGCGACCGCCGGAACCGGCATGTGCGTGTGGATCAGGCCGTAGTCGCGCGCCCGCAACAGCGCGCGCAGCCGCACCGGCCAGATCCGCCCGCCGCCCAGGCAGTGCACCGTGATGCCCAACTCGCGCAGGGTCGGCACCAGCGCGTCCTTCCACGGCAACACGTAGGCGACCTCGACCTCGTAGCGTTCGTCGTCCAGTCGGCGCGCGCAGTTGACCAGCAACTGCTCGGCGCCACCGCGCCCCAGACCCTTGGCGAGCCACAGGACGCGAACGCGGTCACCCATCAGCGATCCTCCGAGCCGAGTTCGACGGTGGACCACGTGTCGAAGTGCGGTCCCAGGTGCGCACCGTCGCCGGCGCCGTTGTGCAGCGCCCGCTCCGCCGCGGACTGGATCCGGAAGCCGGAGTCCGAGTCCTCGGCCGAGTCGACCGGATCGGCGCGATGCGCACCGCGGCCGCTCGTGGTCGACTCGCGGTCACCCTCGGTCAGTTCGCCGCGCTTGGCCCAACTGGGCGCGGGACGCTCGGCGTCCTCGTCCGCGTCGGGCGTCGGCTCGGCCGAGCGGCCGCGCAGCACCAGGCCCGCGCCGGCGCCCATCCGGCCCACCGTGCCGGTGCGCGGGCCGCGCTTGAGCCCGCCGCCCATCGACCGGGTCGGGTCCACCCCCAGCAGCGTGACACCGGCGATCGGCACCCCGGTACGGGTCAACAGCTCGCCCACCCGGGAGGCCTGATCGGCCGTCAGGTTGCCGCTGCGGGCCACCACCAGCATCGCGTCCACGTGCTGCACCAGGTCGTTGGTGTCGTTCGCGTAGAGCAGCGGCGCGCTGTCCACCAGTACCACGTCCGCGTGGTGCCGGGCCCGCTGGACCACCTCGCCCGCGCGCAGCAGGAGTGCGGCGGGATAGGCGGCCGGGGCCCCCGCGGTGATCACCCGCACGTTCGGGATGTTCGTGCCGCGCACCACGTCCCCGAGGTCGATCTCCTGCTCGGCGAGCAGCACCTCGGACATGCCCTTGCCCGGCTTGGCGCCGAGATACAGGTGGGTGGCCGGATTGCGGAAGTCGCAGTCCAGGACCAGCACCGAGCGGCCGGCCTCGGCCAGCGCCGCGGCCAGGTTGGCCACCGTGCTGGTGCGCCCGTCGCCCGGACGCGGCGACACCACCAGGATCACCGGCGCCGGGTCGCTGATCCGGCGCACCGGCATCGCGGTGGCCCGGCCCTGCCGGGGATCGGTGCCGCCGAGCCGATAGGCGAGGCCGGGCGGGCCGGACAGCAGCAGCGCCGAGCGCAGCGTGCGATACGCCTCCGCGACCGGACTGTCCGGTCGACCCGCGACCAGCACCGCGTGTCCCGCCCGCTGGCGCCGGGTCGCCCGCGGCACCTCGGCGATCACCGGCAGGCCGAACGCGTCCTCCAACTGGATCCGCCCGCGCAGCCGTACGTCCATCCGGTCCACCATCAGCGCCGCGATCAGCCCGAGCGCGAGCCCGAGCGCCGCCGCGAGCGCGATCCGCAACGGCCGCGAGGTGGGCGCCAGGATGCTTGTGGTGGAGTCGGGTGTGCTCTTGAGGCCGTCCATCACCTCGACCTTGGGGTCGTTCAGCGGGTTCACCAGCTCCTGCTGTTGACCCACCAGCGTGGTGTACTGCACCCGCTTGGCGTCGAACTCCGCCTGGAGCGTGGCCTTCTTGCCCACCGGCGCGTTGGTGGTGCTCTTCTCCAGACCGTCGATGTCGGTCTTGAGCTTGTCCAACTGGGCGGTCATGCTGTCCGCCTGACCCTGCCGGGTCTTGCGCTGCGAGTCGGCGAACGCGGACACGGTCTCCTGCGCCCACGCGGTGGCCAGGTCCTCGGCCGCCTTGCGGGTGGGCGCCTTGGCGGAGATCTGGACCAGGCCCAGGTCCGGGTTGAGCTGCGAGGTGACCTTGGACGCCAGCACGGCCGGATCGGGGTTGTTCAGCCGCTTCGCCACCCGGCGGGCCACCTCGCCGCCGTCCGTCATCAGTTGTACGGGCGCGAGGTTGAACTCCTTCGCCGAGTTCGGCGCCGGCACCACGTTGACCGAACTGGTCCACTGGTTCCCGGTGCCCTTGGGGTCCGATGGGGTCAGGATCAACCCGGCGAGCAGTCCGATCGCGAGACACGCGAGCACCAGCGGCCAACGGCGCTGGAGAACGGAGAAGTAGCTAGAGGTTTCCACCGGTCCCCCTCCGGTTCGAGTTGCCGCCCCGAGAACAGACCGCGGGGCAGGCCAAACGTAGAGCAAACGGGGTGTCGATCGACCCCAGGACTGTGCCGGAAGTGTGGAGATTCCGTCGAGATCCAACCGGATGTGTTCGCGTGGCCGTCACCGCACCGGACCTGACGACACGTCACGGCCGGCTCGCGGGTCGAGTGCCCGGGCATAGAACGCGACCATCCGGTCGCAGACGCTGTCGATCGTGTACTCCTCGCCGAAACGTCGATACGCCGCCTCCGTGCGTATCGCGGTCTTCTCCCGCTCCGTCAGGGCCGAGACCAGCGCCGCCGCCAGCGCCTCGGGCGAGTCCGGCGGCACCAGCGCCGCACAGTCGCCCGCCCCGGTGATCTCGCGCACCGGAGGCAGATCGCTGGTGACGATCGGCGTCCCCACACCCATCGCCTCGATCAGCACGCTGCCCAACCCCTCCCAGCGCGAGGGCAGCACGAACACATCGGCCGCGGCCATCAGATCGGGCACGTCGTCGCGGTGTCCCAAGAACCGTACGGGCTCCGCCGCGCCGGCGGAATCCCCGATTCCGCCGGTCTCGGCGGCCAGTCGGCGCAACGACTCGGTGCGCCCACCCGCCGGACCGGCCAGCAGCAGGACCGCGTCCGGTACCTCGGCGCGCACCCGGGCGAACGCGGTGATCAGTACGTCCAGGCCCTTTTGGTACTCCTGCCGGGCGGCCGTCACCAGGACCGGGACGTCCGGCCCCAGGCACAGCGCGGCCCGGGTGCGCTCGCGGCGCGCCCGGGCGGCGGCCAGCGGCCGAGGATCACGCCCGCGCGGCACCACGTCGATCCGCGACCGGCGCACCCCCAGCCGGCGGGACATCACGCCGGCCACGTGCTCGGTCAACGCGTGGAACCTCCGCACGCCACGCCCGCTGGCCGCGTCCAGGCCCTGGGCGGCGCGCAGCTTCCACGGCCGAATCCCGGGCTGATCCCGCATCTCGGCACCGTAGGAGGTGTTCACCAGGCTGGAGACCACCGGAACACCCGTCGCCAGGGCGGCGATTCGCCCCGCGATGTCCGCCTCGTACAAGGTCGTGTGCACCAGGTCCGGGCGGCGATCGCGGATCACCCGCGCCAGCCCGCGCGCGGAACCCGCCCGCGAATTGCGGTGCACGCCGAACAGCGTCACCCCGGCCTCGGCCAACTCCGGTTGGAATCCGTCCAGATCCAGGAAATACGCGATGTCCAGCGTGATCCCCCGACGAATCAGCTCCGGGGCCATCGCCACCGCCGCCCGCTCGGCCCCGCCGACCCGATCCACGCTGTCGATCACCTGGAGCACGTGCACTGCTTCACCTCTGCCATCCCCCGCCAACTCC
This sequence comes from Embleya sp. NPDC001921, assembly GCF_053594475.1. Taxonomy (NCBI): domain Bacteria; kingdom Bacillati; phylum Actinomycetota; class Actinomycetes; order Kitasatosporales; family Streptomycetaceae; genus Embleya; species Embleya sp. NPDC001921. Next base: position 48,422 of record NZ_JBSFEO010000034.1, on the reverse strand, counting down.
CCGGAAAGCCGCCGACCACAGGGCGCCCCCACCCCGCACGGCTGAGCATGTCATCGATACGCCCCCGGCGGGGCGGGATTCGTGACAACCTGTCACCCCATGGGGACAACGACGGACCGGCGTGGGGTCCTGCACGTCGTGACCGACCCCCGACGCCGGGGCTCACAGGCGTTCGCCCACGACTTGGACGCGGCGCTGCGCGACCGCGGCCGTACGTCGTCGGTCGTCGCGCTCGCGGGCACGGGCGAGATGGACATCCCGGTGCTCGGCCCGGGCCGGCTGCACCCGCGCACGTTGCGCGAACTGCGCCGCCGCGCCGCGGGCGTGGGCCTGGTGATCGCACACGGCTCGACCACGCTGGACGCCTGCGGGATCGCGCTGGCCGGGACCGGGACACCGTTCGTCTACGTCAACATCGGCGACCCCCGGCACTGGGCCCGGGACGCGCTGCGCCGCGCCCGGGTCGGGCTGATGCTGCGCCGGGCGGTGGCGATCGCCTCGGTGTCGCCGATGGGCCGGGACGTGCTGCTGCGGACCTACCGGTTGCGTCCGGATCGGGTCCGGGCGATCCCCAACGGACGGCGACCCGAACGCTTTCTACCGCCGGAGGGCGACGACCGGGCCAAGGCCCGCGCCGAGTTGGGGCTGCCGGCGCACGCGCGGGTGCTCGCGGTGGTCGGCGCGCTGGCCGCGGAGAAGCGGGTCGCGCTGGCGATCGAGGCGTTCGCGCTGCTCGAGGACGACGAGCGGGACAGCGCGCCGTGTGCCGTCGCCGCGCCGGCCGCGATCGGGGCCGCCGGGCGCGAACGGCCCTTGTACCACCTGCTCGTGGCCGGGGAGGGCCCCGAGCGGCCGAGCCTGGAGGCGCTCGCCGGACGGCGCTCGCCCGAGCGGGTCACCTTCACCGGCAACCTCGCCGATCTCGGCCCGGTGTACCGGGCCGCCGACGCGCTGGTGTTGTCCAGCACCAGCGAGGGCGTTCCGGGCGTCCTGGTCGAGGCGGGCCTGAGCGCGATCCCGGCCGCGGCCACCGATGTCGGCTTCGTGCGCGACGTGGTCGTGGACGGGGTCACCGGCGCGCTCGCCGACGTCGGCCCGGGTCCCGGGGACCCGCGGGCGCTGGTGGCCGCGATTCGCCGGGTGTTGGCCGACCGGGACGGCATGGGCCGGGCGGCCAGGGAGCGTTGCCTGGAACGTCACGCGATGGACACCGTGGTGGACGCGTGGATCGCGCTGCTGGACGAGCGGAGCCGGTGACCACCCGCAACCGCACGGTGGGGAAGAGGTAGGACGGGAGCGCCGGTTCCCGAACGGCCGAATGCGACTCGTGGGGAGATCGCATGTGCCAAGGTTGTTGTCGAACCAGGGAGGGGGAGTCCGTGGGGGAGTATGTGGGGGGTGCCGTCGGCATGCCCGGCGACGGCTTGGGCCGGGTCGACGGTGTCGGCCGGGTGGGCCGGCACGCGCGGCCGGGCGGCAGTGTCGACGAACCCGCCGACCACCGAACACACGTCAACGGAGTGCCCGACGCGGGCCACGGGGGAGCGACCACGCCGACCATCGACAGTCGCACCGGAACCGGACGACACGCGGCCCCGCAAGCGGGCGTGGGCAGCGGTACGGGCCGGATCGCCGCAGCGCAGGCACCCGACCCCGAGATCAAGGGGCCACCACCGGAACTCAAGTTCAAACGCCGCACCAGCCTGATCCGCGGCGTCCGCGAACTGTGGCACTCGCGCGAACTCGTGCGCACCCTGGCCGAGCGTGACCTCAAGGCCCGCTACAAACAAGCCGTTCTCGGCTTCGCGTGGGCGATCATCACGCCCGTCCTGCTGATGGTGGTGTTCACCGTCGTCTTCCAGCGCGTGGGCAACCTCAGCGACACCGCGCACAAGTACAACGTGCCCTACCCGCTGTTCAGTTACCTGGGACTGCTGCCGTGGACGTTCTTCATGTCCTCGGTGACGCAGGGGTCGTCGTCGCTGGTGTCCAACGGGCCGTTGCTGAACAAGGTCTACTGCCCGCGCGAGGTCTTCCCGTTCGCCACCGTGATCGTGGCCACCGTGGACATGCTGATCGCCTCCTCGGTGCTGGCCGTGCTCTTCGCGGCGTACACCACACCGCCCGCGGCGACCAGTTGGGCGCTGCCGATCCTGCTGCTGATCCAATTCGAGGTCACCCTCGGCGTGGTGCTCGTGTTGTCCGCGGCGGTGGTCTACTTCCGCGACATCAGACACGTGCTGCCCCTGCTCATGCAGATGGGCATGTTCGCCACCCCGGTCGCCTACGGCATGGACCAGATCACCAAGGACTGGCTGCTTCCGTACGTGATCCTCAACCCGCTCGCGGCCGTGATCGACGGCTACCGGCGCGCGATCCTGTACGGACAACAACCCGACTGGGAACTCACCGGAGCCGCCGCCGCGTCGGCCACCGTGCTCCTGTTCGTCGGATACAAGATCTTCAAGAAGCTCGAGGCGGGGATCGCCGATGTCGCCTAGCCGCACCACGACCATGGCCGCGCCGGGCAAGCCGGGAACCCTCCCGCTGGGCACCATCCAGGCCCAGCACCTGTGGAAACGCTTTCGCGCGGACAGCCAACGCATGCTGCTCCGGGACAACCTGGGCCGGATCGCGCGCAAGCTCTCCGGCCGCGACCAGGCCGACTGGCGCTGGGCGTTGCGCGACATCCACATCCACATCGACCCCGGCGAGGCGGTCGGTCTGATCGGCTCCAACGGGTCGGGCAAGTCCACGCTGCTCAAGATGCTCACCGGCGTGATGTACCCCTACGCCGGCCGACTGCAGGTGCGCGGCCGGGTCGGCGCGCTGATCGAGGTCAGGGCGGGCATCCACCCGGACCTGACCGGGCGTGAGAACGCATTCCTGTACGGCTCGTTGCTGGGTCTGAAACGCGCCGAGGTGGCCAAGCGGTTCGACGACATCGTGGACTTCGCCGAGTTGGGCACCGCGATCGACCGGCAGGTCAAGTGGTACAGCTCCGGCATGCAGATGCGGCTCGGCTTCGCGGTCGCCGCGTTCCTGGAGCCGGACGTACTCCTGGTCGACGAGGTGCTCGCGGTCGGCGACGCGCTGTTCCAGCAGAAATGCCTGGACCGGATGCGGGTGGTGCTGGAACAGGGCACCACGCTCGTCCTGGTCTCGCACGACCTCGCGTCGGTCGAGTCGATCTGCACGCGCGGAATCTGGCTGGAACAGGGCGAGATCCGCACCGACGGCCCGATCCGGCAGGCGCTGCGCGGATATCGCGACAGCGTCGAGGAGGAGACCGAGGCCCGCACCCGCACCGACGAGGCGATCCGGACCACGTACGTGGACGTACGCGGCGTGGAGACCGCCGGTCCCACCACGAACCGCTCGATGGTGGTCGAGGCGGACTTCGCGGGCGACTACCGCGGGCCCGCCACGGTGCACATCGGGGTCACCGAGGGAACCGCCAGCCCGGTCTTCACCACCCGCCGGGACGTGCAGTTCGGCTGGTCGGGCAACCGGGTCAAGTGCACTCTGGACCGACTGCCGCTGCCGCGTGGGCGCTACGCGCTGTGGATCGGGGTGTACGACCGGGACGGCCACCCGCTCACCGCGTGGCATCCCGCGAAGCAGTTCGACGTGGCCGGACCCGAGCTGGACACCCCGCCGCGCGCGGTCGTGCTGGCCGCGCCGGTGTACGTCGACCACACCTGGGAGGGGTGAACGACCGTGCGCATCCTGGTGTGTCCGCACGACATGCAACTCGGCGGCAGCTCGATCAACGCCGTGGACCTGGCCCGCGCGGTACGCGACCTCGGCCACGAGGTGTGGGTGATGGGCCGTCAGGGCCCGCTGCGGCAACGGGTGGCCGCCGCCGGGCTGCCGCTGCTCGCACTACCCGAGCGGGCACACGTGCGGCCCTCGCCCGCGGTCTCCCGCACGATCGCCGCGGCGGTGCGCCGACACCGGATCGACGTCGTGCACACCTACGAGTACTGGCCGCTCGTCGAGGCGTTCCTGGGCGCGTTCGTGCCGCGCGGTACGCCGGTGCTGGGCACCGTCATGTCGATGGGCAGCCTGCCGCCGTACTTCCCGCGCACGGGCGTTCCGCTCACCGTGGGCTACGGCGAGCTGTACGAGGAGACCGGCGAGTTGCGCGGCCTGGAGGGTGCGCGGGTGCACCTGCTGGAGCCGCCCGTGGACACCGCGATCGACCACCCGATCACCTCGGCGGTCAACGGCAGCGCGCCCGACGTCGACGTGGACGCGTTCGCCGCCGAACACGGGCTGCTCAAACCCGCGCCCACGGTGGTGATCGTGTCGCGACTGGCCAAGCACCTCAAGCAGGAGCACCTGGAACGCACGATGGACGCCGTGGCCCGGCTGGCCGCGGAGGTGGCCGGACTGCGCCTGGTGATGGTCGGCGGCGGCTCCATCGAGCGCGAACTCCAGGCCAGGGCCGCCGCACTGAACGCCGACCTGGGCCGGCGCGCGATCGTGCTCACCGGCGAGATGGCCGACCCGCGACCGGCCTACGCGCTGGCCGACATCGTGGTGGGCATGGGCAGTTCGGTGCTGCGCGGGATGGCCTTCGGCAAGCCCACCGTCGTGGTCGGCGAACAAGGCTTCAGCGAGCCGGTGACACCGGAGACGATCGGCGACTTCGACGCGCTCGGCTTCTACGGTCTGGGCGCGGGCCGGGAACCGGTCGAGCGGGATCCGCTGGTCGGCCAAATCACCACGCTGCTCAGGGATCAGGCCGAACGCGAGCGGATCGGCACCTGGTCGCTGGACCTGGTGCACGAGCGATTCGCGCTGGATCGCCAGGCCGAGCGCCTGGTCGAGTGGTACGAACAGGCCCGCACCGAACGGCCGGTCGCGCGCGGCCGGGTGGGCGAGGCGGTCCGGGTCGGCGGCCGACTGGTCGGCTTCAAGGCGACCCAGCGCGGCCAGGCCCTGCGCCGACGGACCCGCGACCGGCGCGGGACCGCGACCGGATGAGCGAGCCGACCGGCCTGACCATGCTGCACGTCGGGGCGTTCTCCGGCTCGGTGCCGGCGCTGCGCCGGGCGCTGGCGGAGCGCACGGCGGTGCGGGCGCACGACCTGATGCCGCTGGCCCGCGCACCGGGCCTGGCCGGCGCGCGGCTGCGGGCCGTACGCGAGGCGCGTCGGGCCGGGGCGGGGACGCCGTGGACCAAGACCGACGCCTGGACGGCGGCACTGGACCGACGGGTACGGGCCCGAGGGTTGCTCGGTGCGCGCGACCCGGTGCTGATCGTGCAGACGCTGCCCGCGCTGGTGCCGCCGGCGGGGGTGCGCTACGGCGTGTACACCGACCGGGTGGGCCTGGAGGGCGCGGCGGTCGGCGGTGTCCACCGATCCCGGTACACGGAGGGGTGGTTGGCCCGGGAGCGACGGCTGCTCCTGGGCGCGCACCGGGTGTTCGTGATGGGTCCCAGCACTGCGGACGTGCTGGTCACCGAGTACGGCCTGGCGCCGGACCGGGTGCACGTGGTGGGCGCGGGCACCAACGTCGACCCGGCCGCGGCGGAACCCGGGCCGCGCGCCGCGGATCCGCCCCGACTGTTGTTCGTGGGCACGCAGTGGGAGCTCAAGGGCGGCCCGATCCTGCTCGAAGCCTTCGCCCGGCTGTACGCGCGCGACCCGCGCCGGCGGCTGACCCTGGTCGGCAGCGGCCCGGACGGCCCACCGCCGCCCGGAGTGCGGGTGCTGGGCCGGGTGCCGCACGCGGCGATGGGCGCGGCGTACGACGCGGCGGACGCGGTGGTGATCCCCACGCACATGGAGGCGTTCGGGATCGCCCTGGTCGAGGGACTGACCCGGGGCCTGCCGTGCGTGGCCTCCACCGTCGGCAACCAGCCGTGGATCGTCGGCGACGCGGGAATCACCGTGCCGCCGGGGGACGTGGACGCGCTGGCGGACGCCCTGCTGCGGCTGGACACCGACTACGCCGGCTTTCGCGAACGAGCCCTCGCGCGGGGCGCGGAACTGCGCGCGACGATGACGTGGCCCGCGGTCGCCGAGCGAATCCTGGCCGAACTGCGCGGGTAGCGGGTGGTTGACAGCCGGTCCGGCCCCGTCTGAGATGAGGGGCCATGGAGACGCTTTTCGAGCACGCGGGCGGACACGAGGGTCTGCACCGGTTCATCGACATCTTCTACGGCAGCGTCCTGGCCGACCCGCTGCTCCAACCCCTGTTCGGCGCGGGACGCCCGGAACACGTGGACCACCTGACCGCCTTCACCGCCGAAACCTTCGGCGGCCCGGACGACTTCAGCCGCAACATGGGCGGCTTCCTGCATCTGATCGAGGTCCATCGCGGACTGCGGATCACCGAGGAACAGCGCCAACGCTTCGTCGACCTGTACCTGGCCGCCGCCGACGCGGCCGAACTCCCCGCCGACGCGCCGTTTCGGGAGGCGCTGCGCTCCCACGTGGAGTTCGGCACACAGGTGGCCAAGCAGAACTCGCACGCCGAGACCGACGAACAACTGCATCCGCTCCGCGAAGTCCCGCGCTGGGACTGGCCGGGCACGGACTGACCGGGGACGGACCGACCGGGGACGGACCGACCGGGGACGGACCGACGGGGCGTCGATCCGACCTGGTCCGGCGCGTGCCCGTTCGCGCGAACGGGCACGCGAAGGGGCACGGAAACGGGTGTCCGGAACGGGTGCGCATCCGGGCGCGCGGTCGGTCCGGGCCGGAGCTGCCTGGTGCCCCGGCCCGTTCCGACCCGTTCCGGCCCGTCCGCGGCCCGTCTACCCCCGGCGACGTCGCAGTGCCGCGCGCTCGTAGACCTGGGCGAAGCCGTCGAGCATGTGCTGCCGGGTGAAGCGCCCCAGCACCCGTTCCCGGCTCGCCGCGCCCATCCGGGCCCGCAGCGCGTCGTCGGTGAGGAGTTCGCGGCACGCCATCACCAACCCGCCCCGGTCGCCCGCGCGCAGCAGCCGACCGGTGACCCCGTCCGCGACCACGTCGGTCACGCCGCCCACCGCGGTGCCGACCACCGGCACACCCGCCATCATCGCCTCGGCGACCGCGAGCCCGAAGCCCTCGTAGTGCGACGTGGACAGGAACAGGTCCGCCGCGTCGAACGCGTCGCTCAGCCGCGCCAGCGGCGGGACCACCCGGACCTGCTTGCCGACGCCCAACTCCTCGATCAGTACCGGGATCTCCGGCTCCTGACGACCGATCACCAGGAACACCACGGGCGGTCCGGCGTCGCCGAGCTTGCGCAGCACGTCCGCGCCGACGCGCACCATCAGCGGGATGTTCTTCTGCGGTGCCCGGCCGACACCGACCACCACCAGGGCCTCGGCCGGGATGCCCAACTCGGCGCGCAGCGCGACCCCGGCCGCCGGGTCCGGCCGATGGACCGGAACACCCAACGGCACCAACGGGATCCGCTCCGGACGCCACCCGACGATCGAGGCCGTGGCGTCCCGGACGTGGGTCGAGTGCGCGAACGGGCGGAACCCGGCGGCCTTGACCATGCCGACCTCGATGCCGTTGGTCAGCCGCGAGTGCAGACCGTCCTTGAGCGGCTCGTGCACCTCCAACACCCGGGGGAGCCCGGGGGAGCCAAGGGCGGCGGGCAGCGAGAGCCGGGCCGTGCCGCTGTGCGCGTGCAGCACGTCGGGTCGCAACTCGCGGACGCGGCCCGCGATCCGCATCCCGAGCCGGATCTCGTCCGGCGGCCGGGTGGGACCCTCGTGGTCGAGCGAATGCACCGTCACATTCGGCCCCAACTCGCCGAGTTCGTCCTCCTCCCAGGCCGGCCTGGCGATGATCGCGTGACAGTCGAAGCGCTCCGGGTCGAGCCCGGCCAACACCTGTCGGCTCACCTGCGGGATCCCGCCGCCGACGCTCAGCCGCCACACCACGTGCACGAGCCTGATGCGATCCTTCACGCTTCCCCCCGAACCGGCCGAGACCGGCGATCCCGGACCCGGCGGGCCGCGGACTTGGCGCCCAGCAGCGCACCGCCCGGCCCGCGGGCCACCAGCCATGTCGTGTCGTAACGATCCGTCGCACCGAACCGGTGCTTGAACTCCTCGGCTCCGCGCAGGAAGTCGAAGGTGCGCACGTCGCGCGCGGCGAGTGCGGTGAGCGTCTCGTGGAAGAGCACCGTGCCCAGGCTCGCCTTCGCGTACGCCGGGTCCCAGCCCAACTGGTAGTAGGCGAAGGTGTCCTGCCACAGGAATCCGTACAGGATCCCCACCGGCCGGCCCGCCGGATCGCGCGCCACCAGCGCGCACGGCCCGCGACCGGTGTCCGCGCGCGCCGCGAGCGCCGCGTGCAGCGGGCGTCGGGTGGCGTCGAACGCGCTCGATCCGCCGATCGCCTCCCGCCGCGCCCGGTGCAGCCGCAACAGGTCGTCGAAGAGTTCGGCGGTCATCGCCTCGGGCGTCACCCACGTGAACGCGACCCCGTCCTCGGCCAGCTTCCGGGCCTTGCGCCGCACCCCCTGCCGGTGCCGCGCGGAGCCGAGCGCGGCCGGGTCGGCGGGCATCACCGGGCACGCGGTGCGCTCGATCTCGCGGGCGCCGGGCGGCAGGAACGGATCGCCGGTGGTGGCGTCCAGGTGCGGGAAGACCATCGTGCGCCGCCGGGCGAGCGAGGCCAGCCACGCGCGCACGTCCTGATGCCGGCGCGGATCCACGGCGAACCCGCAGTGGTCGGCGGCACCCGGCCCGGTGCCCAGCAGCGTCCAACTCGACACGCCGCCGGGCAGCCGGGGGTGCAGCCGCTCACGGGTGCGCAGCAGCGGCACCACGGCCTCGGCGCCGCCGTCCTCGGCGCGCCACACCGCCACCACCACCCGCCCGGCCTGGTCCCGGCCCAACGACTCGGTCCAGCCCAACACCCAGTCCGGCGTGGTGAAGTACGACGTCCCGGGCGTAGCGGCGACCAGTGCGCGCCAGGACGGAACCAGTGCCGCCAACTCGCCGGGCGAGCGCAGCAGCGTGGGCAGAGCAAGCACGGTGATCCCCCCGGATCTCTCCGTCGATCGGACCCGGCGTCCCGCCGGCCCGAACAACGCGCCGATTCAAGCAGGTCAACGCCCGCCGCGCAGCGCGTGTACGGCCGGATGCAGCCCGGACAGGATCGTCGCGAACCGGTCCGGGCGGGTGTTCGACCCGACCCGCAGGCGGGAGATCCGCAGCGGATGGTCGGGCAACCGGGGCCCGAGCCGGTGATCGAAGAGGAACCCGGTGCGGTAGTCGAGTTCGGCCAGCAGTCGTTCGGCCCGCACGTCCCAGTTCCCGTTCGGATACGCGAACGAACTCGGCGCGCGACCGAGCAGCGCGGTCAACCGCTCATGCGCGTCCAGCACTTCGGCCCGCACATCCGCGTCCGCGCAGCGGTCCAGCAGCGGATGCGTGAGCGAGTGGTTCTCCACCCGCACGCCGCCCGACTCCAGGGTGTGCAGATCCGCGCCGGTCAACTGCGGTGTGTCCACCGCCTCGTGGCCCTCGCGCAACGCGGCGAGCAGGCTCAGTCGTCGCTCCTGCGGCACCGTCTTGAGATACGCCACCCACCCGCTCGGCGAGCGCTCCGGCTCTCCGGCCACCCGTGCCCCGGCGGCGACCAACCGGTCCGCCTCGTGCCACCAGAACGGCGTACGCGAGTCGATCGCCGAGGCCACCACGTAGGCCACGCCCGGGATGCCGCGCTCGCGCAGCAGCGGCAGGCCGTGTTCCAGGATGCTGCGCTCACCGTCGTCGAAGGTCAACAGCACGGCCCTGGCGGGCAACGCGCGCCGCTTGTCCAGGGCCGACTCCACCTCGTCCAGGGACACCGGCCGGGCGACCCGGCGCAACCGGTCCAACTGCCCCGCGAACGTGGCCGGATCGGAGATCCCGTGATACCCGAGCACCGCCAGCCGCAGCCGGGCACGGCGAACGAACCACACCTGCGCCGGTGACCGCCGCAACAACGCGTCGCCCCCGGCCCGTACCGACCCCACCATCGAACCGCCCACTCCAGCCTCCCCAGCCACGCGGCTCCCGCTGCCGGAACCGTAACAGCGGGGTCACGTCCCGTCAGCCGGTCACCGAACGTCCGCCCGTCGGTCACATCCGGGCAAGACCACGGACGCCGGATATCGGGGAACATCACGCACGACTCGTGGACGGATTGCGAAACACCCTTCACGCGTGACCCATCCGGCCTAATCTGGTCGGCGGGCGACTCGTGTCCCAACCGTGTGGGGGCGGGGGACGCCGGTCGGGCACAAACGTTCCGATGCTGCTCACATCGGGACCGCGAGGTGGGGGCCGGGCGATGGTCAATCGTGCATCGACCCTGCGCGCCGAGGAGATCGATGTCGATCTCGCACGTGCGTGGGACGAATTGGTGGTCGGGCGGGGGGTCCAGGCAGACGTCTTCGACACCCACGCCTGGACGTCGTCGTGGCTGGCGAGCCGTCCGCAGCGGGCCGAACACGTGCGCATACCGGGCGTGTTCGACGGAGACCACCCGCTTGCCCTGCTGCCGCTGGAGTTGGACTCGACCGGCCGCGCGCACGAACTCGGGCGCGGCCAACGCGAGCGGACACGTGTCGTCATCGGCACCACCGATCCGGAACCGGCCGTGCTCCACGAACTCGCGGCGGAACTGCGACGCGGCGGGATCCGGGAACTGACGCTGTACCGGATGGCCGGCCGCGACCCCGCCACGCACGCCCTGCTGGACGCGCTGCGCGAGGCGGGCTACGCGGTGGACGTGCGCGAACGGATGACCGACATGATCGAGACCACCACCGACGGATGGTCCGCCTACCGGGCCCGCCACCGAGGCTTCGACAGCGCGGTCGGGCAGACCACCCGCCGGGCCGGACAACTGTGGAAGTTGCGGGTCTCCGCGTTCGGCGCACCCGGCACCCCGCCGCTCACGGCCGGCCTGGCCGACCACGAGGAACTGTTCGACCTGAGCTGGAAGGGCCGGCTCGGCGCCTCACCCGAACGCCGCCGACTGCTCACCCACGCGCTCGACGCGCGCGGCATGGCCCGGCTGTACGTGCTCTACGCCGACGACCGCGCGATCGCGTCCTGTCTGGGCGTACGGATCGGCCCGGTCGTGCACTGGCACACCGTCGCCTACGACCCGGCCGCCGCGATGCTCTCACCGGGCAACGTGGTGCACTGGCGCGCCCAGGAACTGGCTTTCGCGGAGGGCGGATTGACCCTGATCGACCTGCTGCCCGGAGCCAGCCCGCTCAAGGACCGGATCAGCACCGAACGGCCCCCGCTGCTGGACGTGTGCGCGGCCCGGGTACCGCGCCGGGTGTTGCCGCTGCTGCGCGGCGCCCGCGAGGTGCAGCGCGCGGTGCCGATCGCCGCCCGGGCCCGGGTCCGCGGCCTGCGCGCCCGGGCGAGCGCGAGCGAACTCGGCTCCTTGGGCATCCCCCGCCGGCTCGAGGCGAGACCCGCCACCGAGGTACCGGCCCTGCCCAGTCCGGAACTGACGCTGGACCAGCCCACGCTGCGACTGCTCACCGTGGCCTGCGCCCGCAGGGGCCCGCAGGAGATGCGCGCCGAATGGGGCCCGCACGACCGCTGGTACCGGATCGGCGCCGCTCCGCTGGCGGTGGCCCGGGTCGACACCGGCGAAGTCGTGCCCACCCTGCGCGAGGTCGTTCGCTACGACCCGACCTACACCCTGGAGGCGATCGCGCTGATGCTGGCCGACCTGCTCGCGTCGCCCGTCCGCTACCTGGACGCGGTGCCCGTGCGCGACCCGCGCCTGCGCTGGCCCCGCGCGTGGGGACCGCCCACGATCGGGTCCGCCACGCCCTCGGCCGCCGCCGTGTCCGCCATCGCGAGCGCACGCGCGCGCGGCGCGCTCAGCCGTGCCGAGGGGGCCTGATGCGGGCCCGTCCGATGCACCCCCTGGAGATCGACACCGCGTTCGCCGCGTCCTGGGACCGGCTCGTGGCCGCGCGCGGCGTACACGCCGACCCGTTCGACACCCACGCGTGGTTCGCCTCCACGCTGCACGGCCACCACGACCCGCTGGACGAGATCCGCGTGGTGTCCGTGCTCGACGAGGCCGACCAGCCGCGCGCGCTGCTCCCGCTGGAGCGGATCGGCGCCGACCGCTGGGGCGTGTTCTCCGCGCACCGCCGGCCGCGCAGCCACGTGGTCGTACACCCCGACGAACCGCACGGCGCCGACTCGATCGCCGACGCGCTCGCCCGCACCGGCATCCGCGAACTGCGCCTGCACCGGATGCCCAGCCGGGACCCGGAGACCCACCGGCTGATCGCCGGGTTGCGCGCGTGCGGCTACACCGTCTCCGCCCGGGAGAAGGCCTGCGACATGCTGGCCGGCGTCGAAGGCGGCTGGGCCGGCCACAAAGCCCGGTTCCGCAGCTTCGACCGCTACGCGCACCGCTTCGCCGCCCGGGTCCGCGCGCACTGGGACCTGACCGTCGACGAGATCGGCGGCGTCGGACGCGCGCACGAGCGCGACCTCGACGCCGGATTCGCGATCTACACCGACCTGTTCGCCCGCAGTTGGAAGGGCCCGCTCCAGGCCGCCGCGGCCGACGCGCGACGCGACCTGATCGCCCGCGCCGCGCGCCACGACTGGGCCCGGCTGTACATCCTGCGGGTGGACGGCGTACCCGCCGCGATGCACCTGTGGTTCCGCCTGGGCGACGTGGCCACCTGGCACTCCACCGCCTACGACGAGCGCTTCGCCGCCCTCGGCATCGGCACTGTTGTGCAATGGCAGGCCCAGGAGCGGGTGTTGAGCGAACCCTGGCCCGCCGGCAGCGGCCCGCGCCTGGTCGACCTGATGCCCACCCGCACCCCGCAGAAGTTGCGACTGGCGCCCGAACGCCCGGCGTTGTGGGACATCGAGGCGGTCCGCGACCGGCCCCTGCTCGCCGCGACACTGCCCGCGCGCGGCTTCGCCCGGGCCACCCGGATGTCGGTCGAACAACACCTGCGGGTCCGTCGCGCCAAGTCCGGCGGCCCCGAACCGACCCTGGTCGCCGAGACGGTGATCGCGCCCGCGATCAATCCACATGGCGAGGCCGGCCACAAACTTGACCCGGTACACGAGGCCGGCATCGAGGACAACCGCCCGATCGCGCTCGCCTGCGGCCACCGGGGCACCGACGTGGTCGACGCCGGGCGGGCCCGCGGCGAGACGTGGTGGCTGGTCGGTGAACAACCGCACACCCTGGTCCACCTCGGCGCCGACCGCACCGTGCACACGATCGCCGCCCTGGGCACCGACCGCGAGCGACCGCACCCGCGACACCCCGACGAGGCGGCCCGCAGCGTGGCCACCGCCCTGGGCGAGACCCTGCGCCTGTACGTGCTCGACCCCGCCGGCACCCCCGGCACCCCGCTCCGCCAGGAACCCGAACCGGTCCCGTGGCCGCTCGCCCGCACCGCTCCCACCCGGCTCACCTCGAAGGGCACCACCCGATGACCGCCATCAGCGGCGACCGCGTGCGCGCCACGCTCAAACGCGGCCTGGCCGCCACCGCCCTCGCCCGCGAGCCGGCACCCGGCGCGACGCTGCTCATCTACCACCGGGTCGGCGGCGGCACCCGCGACGAACTCGACCTGCCCGCCGAAGCGTTCCGCGCCCAACTCGACCTGCTTCCGCGCGCGCACGTGGTCTCGCTGGACACCGCCGTGGACCGGCTGGCGGCCGGAGACCGCACGCCCTCGATCGTGCTCACCTTCGACGACGGCTTCGCCGACGTGTACGCCAACGCCTGGCCCGAACTGCGGCGCCGGGCACTACCGTTCACCCTCTACCTCGCCACCGGCTGCATCGGCGAGCGGATGCGCTGGGAGGGCTCCACCGGCACCAGCGGCGGATCCCCCGCGCTGAGCTGGGACCAGGTGGCCGAACTCGCCGACTCCGGCCTGGCCACGATCGGCAACCACACGCACAGCCACGCCCGCCCCGAGGCGCTCACCGCGACCGAACTCGACACCGCCTCGGACGACATCGAACGCCGACTCGGCATGCGGCCCGCGCACTTCGCCTATCCGTGGGGCATCGCCGTCCCGGACATGGAACACGCGCTGCGCTGCCGATTCCGCAGCGCCGCCACCGGCGTGCTCGGCCGCAACCTCCCGGGCTGCGACCCGATCCGGCTGCGCCGGGTCCCGGTCCGGCGCACCGACCCACCCGCGTTCTTCCGCGCCAAACTCGGCGGTCGGCTCGCCCAGGAACGCGCCTACGCGGCCGTGGTCGGCCTGGGCAAGAAGGCCGGTGCGCATGCGTGAGCCGCGCGGTCCGGGCGGCCGACCCCTGCGGGTCGCGCACCTGACCACCATCGACATGAGCCTGGCCCTGCTCCTGCGCACCGAACTCGAGGAGGACGTCGCGGCCGGCTTCGAGACCTTCGGGATCAGCGCAGCCGGCCCCTACGTCCCCGAGGTCGAGGAACTGGGCGTCACCCACGTACCCCTGAACTCGCTCACCCGTGCCTGGAGTCCGCGCAGCGACGCCGCGGCCGCCGCCGAACTGGTGCGCACGCTGCGCCGGCTGCGCCTGGACGTGCTGCACACGCACAACCCCAAGACCGGGGTGCTCGGCCGGATCCTGGGCCGAGCAGTCGGCGTTCCGGTGGTGGTCAACACCTGCCACGGCCTGTGGATCCGCCGCGGCGACCCGTGGGCCCGCCGCGCGTTCGTGCTCGGCACCGAGGGCATCGCCGCCCGCGCCTCGCACGCCGAGCTGTACCAGAACGCCACCGACCACGCCACGCTGCGTCGGGCCGTGCCCGGATGGCGCTCGCGCGTGGTCGGCAACGGCACCGACCTGGCCCGCTTTCGACCCGATCCGCAGGCCCGCGCGGCCGTTCGGCGCGCACTGAACGTGGCCGAAGATGAACTACTGGTAGGCGGAGTCGGGCGGCAGGTTGCCGAGAAGGGCATCCTCGAGTACGTGGAAGCAGCCGGACTGCTCGCGGGCAAGGCCCGATTCGTGTGGATCGGACCGGAGGACCCGGACAAGGCCGACGCGGTGTCCCGCGCCGTGCACGGGTCACAGGTCGAGTTCCCGGGCGCGCGCGCCGACATGCCGGCCGTGTACAACGCGCTGGACGTGTTCGTGCTGCCCTCGCACCGCGAGGGATTCTCGCGATCCGCCATGGAAGCCGCGTCCTGCGCGCTGCCCATGGTGCTCAGCGACATCCGAGGTTGCCGGGAGATCGGCACCCACGGCGAACACCTGCTCCTGGCACCACCCGGCGACCCTCGCTCACTGGCCGCCGCGATCGACCGTTTGATCACCGAACCGCGGCTGCGCGCCGAACTCGGCGCCGCGGCCCGGCGCCGCGCGTTGGCCGAGTTCGACCAACGCAAGGTCGCGGGCATCTCGATCGACACCTACCGGGCCGTGGCCAAGCGCCGGGGCCTGGGCTGGACTTGACGCACACAGCGGGCGACGACCGGTGAGGGAGACACCGCCGACGCCCGGAAGACGCCACAACGAACGCCACACCAGGGGAGGGGCATGGCATGCGACGACTGTTCGACATCACCGTGGCCGTGCTGGCATTGGTCCTATTGGGGCCGGTCCTGCTCGCGATACACGCGATGATCCGCGCGACCATGGGTGGGCCGGTCCTGTTCCGCCAGACACGCAGCGGCCTGCACGGCCGAGACTTCGAGATCCTCAAGTTCCGCACGATGCACGACCCGCGATTTCCGGACGAACCCGACGCGACCCGCATCACCCGCACCGGACAGTTGCTGCGCACCACGAGCCTGGACGAACTCCCGCAACTGATCAACGTGTTGCGCGGACACATGGCGATCATCGGGCCCCGCCCGACGCTGCCCAGCCAGGTGGTGCACTACACGCGGCGCCAGCGCGGCCGGCTCGACGTGCGGCCCGGACTCACCGGCTGGGCCCAGGTTCAGGGGCGTAACGCGCTCAGTTGGCCGGTGCGGATCGAATACGACCTCTGGTACGTGCGCAACCGCAGCGCCCGGGTCGACCTGATCATCCTGTGGCGCACCATCGGAGTGTTGTTGCGCCCGACCGGGATCACCGCCGCCGGCGGGGTCAACCCGGGCTTCCCGGTGCCGGTGGCCGCGCTGCCCCCGGAGGAATCGGGCCGGGAGCCCGCGGACCGCCTCGGGAGCACCCGCCACGACCGCGGCGAGACCTTCCCGCTGCCCAGACCCATCGTGTGGACCGCGCCGATCACGCACTCCCCGGTCGACCCGACCCGGATGTTGCCTCCGCAGCGGCCCGCGGGCGACTCCCTGGCCGAAGAGGTCTCCTGAGCCCGAAGCCGAGGTGCGCACGGATGTCCGTGCCCGATCGTGGGGATCGGGCACGGACATCGCCGCGTTCGGGCCCGGATCAGCCCGTGCAGCTCGCCTGCACCTGACCGGCCGCCAGATGGGCGCCCGCGGTGCCGCCCCAGTCCACGCCGCGGGTGACCAGCTTGACGGCGATCCTGCCGTTGCTCACCGGGAAGGTGCCGGGACTGACCCAACGGCCCTTGTTCGAGACCTGGTCGACGGTGAACTTGTCGTACCAGGTACCCGTCTTGTCGTCCTCCTTGCCGCGCAGCACGTAGTACTGCGCGGGATTGCCGCCCACGTCCCGGCCGTTGCCGGCGGGCACGTACACGCTGAGCCGGCAGCTCCGGGTGGCCGAGCCGACGTCGAACCACCACAACACCCGGGCGCTCGTGTCGTCCCTGTTCTTGTCGCCGGACATCGGCACCGCGTCGAATCTGCCGTTGCAGCCGTCCTTGTTCCAGCCGCCGCTGCCCACGGTGTACCAGCCCTTGGAGCCGTCGCTGTAGCGGCCGACCTCGGCGAAACCGCTCGCGCCGCTGTTCGCGCAGCCGTAGCCCGAGATGCCGGTGAAGGTCTGCGTGGGCGCGAGCGAGCCGGGCTGGGCGGGGGGCGGGTCGGGCGGCTTCGGGGTGGAACCACCGGGCGTGTTCCCGGGTTTCGAAGCGGTGCCGCCGCCGGGCGAACCGGAGAGCGGAGTGCGCGCGCCGGGTGTGGAGCCGCCGCTTCCGAAGGCGCCGGTCGAGCCGCCCGAAGAGGCGGAACCGCCCGAATTGCCGGACCCGGCCGCACCGTTGCCGCCCGTGGGGTAGTCGGGCGGGTACGCCGATCCGCCGCCGGGAGTGCCCGCGCCGGGTGCGCCGGAGCCGCCCGGGCCCAGGTCGCCGGGCGGAACGCCCGTATCGCTCCCGGCGGTCGTGGTGTTCCGCGGCGGCGCCGAGGCGCTCGGCGGCGACACCTGCACCGGCTTGTCCTGCATCGGTGCCGCCTGCGCGACCGGCTTGCGGTGACCGCCGTCGTCACCGCCGAACTCGATCGCCGAGGCGATGGTCACCACGGCCAGACCGGCCGCCGCCAGCGCCGGCATGCCCAGGCCCACCGTCCACACCCGGCGGCCGGGTCGCAGCGGCCGCCGGGGAGTACGCACCGAGCGCGCGAAGGCGTGCCCGAAGTCGGGCTCGGGGTTGGGGGGTTCGGCCATGTCGTGCCTTTCGGGTCGGTTCGGCCGCTCACGCCTGATCGGGCGCGGCCGGAACGAGATCGGGAAGGTCGGGCGCGCGCAGCGAGACCAGGTCCGCCGCGGTCACCTCGGCCACCGCGGAGATCCGCCGGGCATGCCGCTCGGTCATCTCCTGGAAGGCCTGCCGCGCGGAGCGCCCGTTGCCGAACCGCCGATCGCGCGGGACCGAGTCGAAGTAGGCCAACAGGCCCGCGCGGGCCGACTCGTCGAGGGTGTACTCGTACGCCGCGGCCTGGTGCTCGACGATCCGGACCAGGTCGGTGGAGGTGTAGTCCTCGAACACCACGGTGCGGTTGAAGCGCGAGTCCAGGCCGGGGTTGGAGTCGATGAAGCGGTGCATCTCGTCCGGGTAGCCCGCGACGATCACCACCACGTCGTCGCGGTGATCCTCCATCAGCTTGACCAGCGTGGCGATGGCCTCCTGACCGAAGTCGCTCCCACCCGCCGAGGTGAGCGAGTACGCCTCGTCGATGAACAGCACGCCGCCGAGCGCCTTGCGGAACACCGCCGTGGTGCGCGGCGCGGTGTGCCCGACGTACTCGCCGACCAACGCGCCGCGATCGGCCTCCACCAGGTGACCGCGCGTCAACATCCCCAGCGCGGCCAGGATCCGGCCGTACAGGCGGGCCACCGTGGTCTTGCCGGTGCCCGGGTTGCCCGCGAACACCAGATGCCGGCTGAGCGGCGGCGGGGTCAGCCCGGCCTCCTCACGGCGGCGGACCAGTTGCATGAGCTGCACCAGCGTGGCCACATCGTGCTTGACCCGGGCCAGCCCGACCAGGTCGTCGAGCTCGGCGAGCAGTGTGGTCAGATCCGCCGGCGCCGGGGCCGGGTCGCCCGGCTCGGGCGCCTGGCCGGCGGGCGGCTCGCTCGCGGGCGAACTGCGCCCGGAGACCGCGGTGTCCGGCACACCGCGCGCCACACAGTCGGTGAACACCGCGGAGGTGTCGTCCGGGTCCTCGATCGTCGCGTCGCTCGGGCAGTCCCGGAAGGAGCAGTCGCGCAGGGTCGGTGCGGCTCCGGCGGCGACGTACACCGCCGGATAGGCCGAGCCGCCCACCACGCAGTGGGTGAACTCGCCCTTGGCGCCGCCCTTGAGGAAGATGCCGTTCTTGCCCGCGCCGGTCAGCGAGCCGGCCCGGACCACCGGCGCCGCGTCGGTCCACACCACCATCGCCGATCCCGCGCTGTCGGTCACCGCGCAGTCCTCGAACACGGGCGTCGCGCCCTCGTGTACGACCACCCCGGCGGTCCCGGCCCGGGCCACCCGGACCCGGCGCAGCGTGGGCCGGGCCCGCGGACCCACCTCGATCCCGGCCCGCCCGGTGACGGTGAACGCGCAGTCCTCGACCTCGGCGTCGAGATCCTCCTCGATCCGCAGTCCGGTGCCGCAGTGGTGCGCCGCGCACCCGGTCAACCGGGCGGTGCCGATGCCGCCGAGGTGCATGCCGGTCATCTCGGCGGAGCGCACCAGTACCCCGTCCGCGCCGACGCGGGCCGCGCCCGCGAGGCACAGGCCGTGTTCGGGGGTCGGGCCCAGGACGACCGCGGCGAGCTCGCCGAGGGCGTGCTCGTCCAGGTGCACGGCGGTGAACGTGGTGTCCGCGACGGCGACCCCGTCCAGGCCGACCCGGGCCCGGCCGCGCGCGAAGACGCCGTTGGCGCCGGTGGAACGGATCAGTCCGCCGATCACGTCCAGGCGGGAGTCCTCGTCGGCGACCGCGCCGCTGAGCGTGGAGGCGACGATCTGGCAGTCCAGCACGCTCGCGTGGGCCCGACCGATCGCGGCCAGCCCGGAGGCGCCCGCGCGCTCGATCGCGGTGCCGCGCATGGTCAGCTTGGCGCCGCCGCGCACGAGCACCGCGTCCTCGCCGCTCTCGGCACAGCGGCAGACGTCCAGGCCGACCGCCGCCTCGTCCTCGGCGAGCACCGCGTTGCGCGCACAGCGCAGGAAGGCGCAGCCGCGCACCTGCACGCCGGCCTCGTCCCGCGCCTCCAGCCCGATCACGGCCTCGACGATCACCGAGTCCGCGAGGGCCACGTCGGCGGAGCCGGACGCGAGTACGCCCGGCCCGTCCACGGAGAGCACCCGGCAGCCGGTCATCGCCAGCCGGGCGCGGTCCGACACGGCAATGCCGGCCACGCCGGCGCCGGATATTCGGCAGCCGCTCAGCCGGACCCGGGCGTCGTCGGCGATCTCCACCCGGCCGCCCATGACGCGGCACTCGTCGAAGGCCACCTCGGCGGTGCCGGTGACGCGTACGGCGGGCGCGTCCGCGTCGGCGGCGATCAGCACCACGCCCTCGACGCCCGCCCCGGACCCGCCGCACACGGTCAGCGCGACGTCCCGAGCACCCGTCAGGCGTACGCTCCCGGGGCCCTGTTCGGCGACCAGGACCACGGCGCGGTCCAGGACGACGTGTTCGCGGTACTCGCCGGGCGCGAGCAGGACCCGGCCGCCGTCCGGGGCGGCGTCGACCAGGTCGGCGATGGTGCGGCGCGCTGCCGCGCCCCGGTTGGCGCGGTCGCCGCGATTGCCGCGGGTACCGCCGCGGTTGCCGAACACACTCACGGCTTGGTTCCGTTCTCGGGTGTGGGGTGCGGGAGGTACTTGTCGTTCAACCCGAGCCACCCCTGGAAGAGCTTGTTGAGCTGCGCGTCGATCAGCTTCTCGCCGAGCTTGATGCCGATGTCCAGGATTCCGGACTTGCGCCAGAACCGGCCCGCCAGGTAGGCGTCCACGCCGAACTTGAGGGCGCCGGGACCGATGGCACCGCCGGCCAGCGAGCCGAGCGCCGCGACGCCGCCGTAGGCGAGCGCGTCCACGCCGGAGTGCTTGACGCCGTTCTTGTCGCCGAACACCGCAGCGTTGATCGAGCCGTTGACGAACGCGACGAGCGGGTTGACCGCCAGGCCCAGGCCGAATTTGTACAGGCCCGATCGCCAGCGCAGCGCGGTGTCGAAGTTGGCCCAGTCGGTCTTCCAGTTGTCGCCGAAGTAGGGGTTGGTGTTGAACGGCTTGCCGAAGTCGTTCGCGGTGAGTCCGTCCTTGAACTGCTTGGGGGAGAACGAGCCGGGCCGGAACTTGAGTTCGTGCAGGCGTGCCATCAGCCCGGCGAAGCTCGCGGACACCGCGGAGTTGAGGAGGATCCGGCCCCAGTCGGTGCCGGAGACGTTCCCGTCGTTGATCAGTTCGGTGATGACTCCGGCCAGCACCGAGAGGCCGAAGTCCTGGGTGAACTCCATGCCGACCTTGGTCCACACCTTCTGCTCGAAGGTCCATTCCCTGGTGCCGCGCAGCGCGTCGGGCGCACCCCAGTGCCGTCGGTTGGTGTCCGCGAGGCCTCGGTTGTAGCCGCGGAACTCGTTCAACGCGCCGTGGTGGTCGACGGCGCGTCCGACCAGCTTGAACCGCGAGTCGACGCCGGTGGCGCCGAGCTTGTCCGGGTGGGCCCAGGACTTGATGCGGTTGAGCACGCCCGGGTCGGCGGCCGGCATCTTCTCGAAGATCTTCGTGGAGAAGCCCTGGTGCACCACGACGTTGCCGTCGGCGTCGTACAACCGCTGCTGGAGGTAGGCGAGATCCTTCTCCAGGTAGCCGACCACGGTGCCCTGGTGGGTGATCGGCTCGAACGAGCGGATCCTCGTGCCGTTGCGGAGGTCGTCCCAGTGCCGGGTGTTCGGAACGCCGTCCGGGCCGATGCGATATTCGCGGATCGCGTCGCCGCGACCCTCGCGGACGGTGTGGGTGACGCCGCCCACCTCGATCTCGTCGCGCCAGTACTTGCCACCCGCGTCGACGTGGTTGACCCGGTGCCCGCCGGGATGCGGCTGGATCTCCCCGGTGCGGGTCCTGACCGTGGTCGTGTACCGGTCCGCGGCTTCGCGTTCGATCACCGCGATCCGGCCGTCGCCGAGCGACTTGTGCTCGTATACCAGGACGTCCCGGTCACCGATCCTGCGGAAGTCCTTGAACCCGTCGTCGAAGCCCTCGCCCCACATCTGCGCGCCGCCGCGGTTGGTCGTGCGGAAGCCGGTGTTCTCCGCGCCGGGCAGCGGCACACCGTGCTCGTCCAACCGCTGCCAGGTGAAGCGGCCGTCGGGCCCGCCGTCCATCCTGGCGTGCACGAAACCGCCGCCGTCGAGCGCGTCGCGGCGTTCGACGATCTGGCCGAACCGGTTGCGGTCCACCCAGGGGCCGGACGGGCCCAGATCGCCCTGGTACTCGCGGACGGTGCCCTTGCGGTCGACGACTTCGCGCACCAGGACGCGCTGATCGCTCCCCGGAACGGTCCTGTGGTCGGCCCAGCGGCGATCCGCGCCGAACTCGCGTACTCCTGTCTCGGTGCCACCCACCTCGCGCCAGGTTCCGCCTCCGCCCGGAGTGTCGGCGGTGAACTCGATCTTGCGACCGTCCAGCAGCACGCGGCTCTCGCGCAGCAGTTCGCCGTTCAGGTTGAAGTCCTGCCACGTGCCGTCCAGGCGCTGGAAGCGCACCGCACGCTCGATCGTCCCGTCGGCGGCCTTCCAGGAGACCTCCCAGTGCCGGAAGAGCCGATCGTCCCCGGTGAACAGGGCGCCGGGGAAGTCCGGCTTGCCCGGGAAGAACGGCACGTTGAAGCGCTGCTGCCAGATCCGGCGCGCCTTGAGTTCGAGGTCGCCGAACTTCGAGAAGGTCGCGGACTCCTCGTTGACGTAGTTTCGCTCGATGTAGTGCTTGAACTGCTCCGTCGGCTGCGTGCTCGGCTCGAACGAGTACTGCCTGGTGCTTCGCGCCTTGTCGGGGGCGGAGAAGAACTTCTTCCCCAGGCCGCCGCGCATCGGCGCGAATCGCTCGAAGGCGACGAGCCCGCGGTCGGCCACGTCCCGCATCGCGGCACCGGCATCGCCCTTGACGTGGGTGACCCGAGCCTTGAAGCCGAAGTTCGGATCGAACCGGAAGCGCAGTTCGCCCATGGCCTGCAGCGCGCCGTTCGCCTCCCACTTGTGCCAATTCCAGTCCCGGAAGCCGGTCTTCTCGGTGATCAGGATCCCGCCGTCCAGTTGCGGGAAGAAGTCGCGCACCTTGCCGCCGAACAGGTGACGGGCGTTGAGCTCGAAGACGCCGTCGACCACGTCGTAGGCGGTGTTGTCCCAGCGGACGTAGCGCGTGCCGGCGGCGATCGGGGATTGGGCGGCGGTCTTCTCGACCCACGTCCACTTGCCCGCGTGGTCCCGGAAGCCCTCGATCCAGCGACCGTCGTGGACGCCGGACGGATCGCGCGTGTAGACGGTCGTGCCGTCTCCGTCGACGAGTCGACGGATCCCGCTGTCCCGGCCGTCGGGGCCGGCGGGCCACTTCTCCACCGTGCCCTTGCGGAACGGCATGTGTTCCCAGCCCAGGTCGTGGCCGGCCGCGCCGCCCGCGGGGCGCATGTCCTGCCAGGTGAGGGTGACGTGATCGATGCGGCGGGTGGCGCCGGCGATCGGACCGCCGAGCGGGTATTCGAGCAGCCTGTGGCCGACCAGGTCGGGGCTGTCCCACTTCTCCCACATGCCGCGCATCCGGTCGGTCACCCTGAACTCGCCCGAGGCGGGCAGGTATTCGCCGACATGGGTGACCTTTCGGCCGCGGATGGCATTGCCCTCGACCTTGAAGGCGTCGTTCGCCCACACCTCGAAGTTGCGACCCGCGACGCCGGCCGGACCGTCGAACACCTGGAACCGACCGTCGGCCAGTTCGCGCGCGTCGGCCAGGACGGCGTGTGTGCCGTCGGCTTGGCGGGGTCCCCAGATCTGGAAGTCCCGGACCGTGTCGTCGACGCCGGAGACCCTGAAGAGGTTCCTGCCCGGGATGTGCGCGCCGTTCTTGAGCACGACCCCTTGGGCGTCCCAGATCTGGAAGCCCTGCGTCGGACCGGTCCGGGGGGCCTCGAACACCTGGTGGGTCCCGTCGCCGAGGGCGCGGGCCTGCCTGAGCACCGGGTGGGTGCCGTCGACGGTGTGCGGCCCCCAGATCTCGAAGTCGGCGTTGTGCGCGTTGGTGACCTTGAAGTCGGCCGTGCCGGGCCGGTATTCGGCGCTCCTGTGCACGCCGCCGTCGCGGCCCCAGATCTCGAAGTCGGCGCTGTGCGGGTTGGTGACCTTGAAGTCGTCCGCTGCGGGGCGGTATTCGGCGTTCCTGAGCACGCCGCCGTCTCGGTCCCAGATCTGGAAGTCGGGGCCCGATTCGTTGGTGACCTTGAAGTCGCCCGAGGCGGGCAGGTATTCGCCGCGCTTGACGGTGGTGCCGTGCCCGTCCCAGACCTCGAAGCCCTGCGTCGGCCCGGTGCGCGGGGCGTCGAACACCTGAAACGTGCCGTCACCCAGAGCCCGGCCCTGCCTGAGTACCGGGTCCATGCCGTCGGCCGTGTGCCGTGTACCCCAGATCTCGAAGTCCGCGTCGTGCGCGTTGGTGACCTTGAAGTCACCCGTCGCGGGCCGGTACTCCGCGCTCTTGAGCACGTCGCCCCGGTGGTCCCAGATCCGGAAGTTCCGGGTCGGGTCGGTGCGTGGCCCGTCGTAGACCCGGTAGGTGCCGTCGGGGCGTGCGTAGGCGTCGTGGAGAACGGGGTGTTCGCCGTCCGCGCCGCGTCGGCCCCAGATCCGGAAGTCCTCGCCCGATTCGCTCACGACCTTGAAGTCGTCCGTGGCGGGCCGGTATTCGCCCCTGGCGAGGACCGGGTGGCTGTTGTCGGCGGCACGCGGGCCCCAGACCTGGAAGGGGTCGGTGTCCCCCTTGGGCATGCCGTGCACCTGATAGGTGCCGTCGGGGAGTCGGCGGGCGTCCCCGAGCACGGGATGGATGCCGTCGGCGCCGGCCGGCCCCCAGATCCGGAAGTCCTTCGTGTCGCCGCGGGCACCGTCGAAGACGTGGTAGGTGCCGTCCGGGAGCCGCCGGGCGTCCGCGACGAGCGGGTAGCCGCCGTCCGCCTGTCGCGGCCCCAGGATCCGGAAGTCCGTCTCGCCGAGCCTGGGGCCGTCGAAGACCTGGAAGGTACCGTCGTCCAACCTGCGGGCGGTCTCCCGCACGACATGGTTGGAGACGATGTCGCCCGTTCCCGAACCCCGCTCCCAGATCCGGAAGGTGTGCGCGGTGTCCATCAGGCCGTCGAAGACCCGGAACCTCCCGTCGCCGAGGTGCTGTGCGTCGGCGAGGACGGGATGGATGCCGTCGGCGCCGCGCGGGCCCCAGACCTGGAAATCCTCGGACCCCGCCTCGGTGACCTTGAAGCGGCCGCTCTCGGGAAGGTGTCGCCCCTCCTTGAGGACGGTGCCGTCGAGGTCCCCCCAGATCCGGAAGTCCGAACCGGCACCGGGGGGTCCCGCGAAGACCTGATAGGTGCCGTCCGGAAGAAGGTAGCCGTCGTCGAGGAGGGGGCGGGTGCCGTTGGGGCCCATCGGGCCCAGCACCTCGAAGTGGTCCACGGCGTTCGGGCCGCCGAACTTGGCGATTGCCCGCTCGTGGGGCTCGGGGGCCCGATCCTGCCGTGGCCAGGCGTACGTCTCGCGGGGCCTGGTGTCGTTGACGTGCTCCACGGGCGGGAGGCCACCGCGCAGGCCCGGCAGCTTGGCCAGGGCGTCGGCGACCTTGGGGGCCGCGACCGCCGGGTCCACGCCCCACGCCTTCAACGCCGCCGCGGCGTCCGCCAGTGCGAGTCCGGCGTTGGCCCGGGTAGCCGTGGCGATCATCAGCTCGGCCCGCCCCACGCCGCCGCTGCTCTCGCCGGTGAACTGCCCGGCGCGCAGTGCCTGCTCGGTCGCGGCGGCCCGATCGAAGGCGTGTCGGGCCCGGGTGTAGTCGTGCCACGCCTCCAGTCGTGAACCGGGGAGCGGGAGCGTGGACTTGCCGCCGGGACCGGGTCCCGTGGCCACGTCGTCGAGCACCTTGGCGACCAGGTTGTCCTGCGCGGCCCCCAGGTGGGCCAGCGCGTTCGGCGGGAGCGGCGCGCGCCCGCCACCGAGGGTGTGCGAGGGCGCGGCGGGCGGCGGTACGGGCGCGGGAGCGACCTGGGGCGGGTCGGCGCGCAGCGGGACGCGCTCGCCGACGAGCGCCGACACGGTGTCCGTCGTGCCCCGACCACCCGCCAGGTCCGGACGAACGCCGGCACTGTTGCCGCCCGCGAGGTCGACCGGGGTGAACCGGGCCGATGCGGCCGGGATGTGGTCGGTGTTCCGGGGACCGCCGGCCAACAGGTTGAACGCCTTGTCCTGGTGCAGCGCGGACACCCCCGGGCCGCCGGACCCCGCGGGCGGGACGGGCGGCGCCGCCGGCGTCGACCCGACCTTGCCCGGTGCGGGTGCCAGCAGGTCGAACACGTCCACCGTGGGCGCGGCCCCGCCGACCGGCGCCGTGGGCGGCGCGAGGGTCGACGTCGAACGTACGTCGAGCGGGCGGGTGCCGGCCCCCTCGGTGAGTGCCGTCGGCGGATGCGTGGACGTCGGCGCGCCGGGCGCGGACACCGAGTGGGACGGGCTCGGGGCGTGCGTGGTGGTCGTCGGCGCGGGGACCTTGTTCGCGAGCGGGTCGGGGGCCGTCGCCACGAGGCGGTCCGTGCCGACGGTGGTCAGTGTGGTGTCGCCGTGGGTGAGCCGGCGCATCTCCGGGAGCGGGGTCATCCGTACGTCGTCGCCCAACCCGATCGCACTCTTGGCGAACGACTGGCTGCTCTCGACCGCGCCGCCGATCGTGTGCGGCGTCACGGCGCCGATGTCGAGGCCGCGCAGCGCGGACATGCCGCCGGCCTGGTTCAGCACGTCGTGCAGCGAATTCCACTGCACGTTCGGCGTGCCCACGTGGCCGACCGTGGTGCCCAGGGATTGCAGGCCCTCGTGCCCGAGCAGGGTGCGGTCGAAGGTGTACACGCCGAGTCCGTAGTGCGGGGTGTACAGGCCGCTCGCCGCCGGGACGAACACGGCGGTGTCGAACGAACTCCCCGCCCGCGCCACGCCGCCCGGGTCGAAAGCGCCGATGGACAGGTTCGGATGGCCCTTGAACAGCGCCAGGTCCTTGCCCATCGGCCCGCCGGGCGGGGCCAGGGTGGGGGTGTGCCCGCCGAGCTTGCCCGCGCCGCCCGCCGCCGCCGGCGGCACGCCCAGCGACGCGCGGACGAAGTCCTTTTGGCTGCCCAGGACACCGCGCTCCCAGAAGCCGATCCTCAGTGCCCGGGACAGGCCCAGCTTGGCGATCTCGTCACCGGCCACCGGCAGGATGATGCCCAGCGAGCCCCAGCCCTTGAGTTCGCCGAAGCCCTTCTTGGCCACCGCCCAACCGGTCTTGCCCACCCATACGATCGCCTTGAACGGCAGCACGAGCAGCTTGCCGACCAGCGCGCCGCCCTTGAAGAGCAGCGTGCCGGTGAGCAGACCCGCGTAGGCGAGCGCGAACTTCCAGCCCGCCAGGTTGAATCCCTTGAGCCCGGTGCTCAGCAGCGACAGCAGGTCGCCGGCACCCTTGAACAGGTTGACCGCGCCCTTGCCGAGCCCCACCAGCAGGTTCTTCAGGCCGCTGAGCAGCGCGGGCAGCAGCGCCTTGGTGGAGGGGAACAGCACGCCCAGGATGTTCAGGAACAGCTCCAGGCCGGTGGCCTTGCCCCGGGAGAAGTCGGCGATGGTCTTGCCCAGCACGACCAGGTTGGCGCCGAACGCCAACAGGCCCAGCGGGCCGCCGAACAGCACGCCGAGCACGGTCAGCACGATCGTGAAGATCTTGAAGAAGTCCCAGAACTCCTCGGCCACCGTCTTAGGGCTGGTCTTGAGCGCGGTGGCCGACGCCAGCGACTTGCGCGCCTTCTCGACCGCCTCCAGGTACATCGTGCGCGCCGTGGCCATGGTCGCCCGGGCCGCCGCCAGACCCGGGTCGTTCTCGGGCAGCGGGGCCGCCGCGTTCAGTGCCTCCTGGGCCTTCGCCTGGGCCGCGAGCAGGTCCGTCGAGTAGCCGGCCAGCGCGGTGCTCGCGAGCTGTGTGGCCTGGGCCAGCCTGTCCACGAACAGCTTGAGCTGGTCCTTGACGTGCGCGCGCAACTCGCCGGCCGCCTCGCCCATCAACGGCGCGCCCGCGCCCTCCTGGACCAGGCCGGCGAGTTTCGTGGAGGCGTCTCCGGCTTTCTTCGTCAACGCGGCCAGATATAGCGAGGCATCCGTGATCGAGGTCGGATCACCCGGCGTCGGGTCCGTCGTGTATCCCAGCTTTTTCAACGTCGTGGCATCGACATTGCGTGGCATGGGCCCTCCGGGCGGCGGTTCGTACGCGTCGGATGTCGCTGCTCGCGTGATGGATGTCGCACTCGCGCGGCACGGATATCGGGACCGTTGTCGGTGCGGCTCTTTATTCTCCGGCAATCTTGTCCGATGATGAGACGCGGCGCCAGTGTTCGGGCCGCCGAGCTCGCGAAGAGCCGTCGAATGGAGTTCCCTTTGCCCGATATCTCCCTGGATTACACCGAGCTTCGCAAAATGGCGAGTGCGTTGACGCTGCTCGCCAATACCTTCCGGGACGACGCGTCGAAGTTTCGCACCTATGGTTCCGGAGTACCCGGGCAGCACGGTACCGTTCCGGCGAAGGACATCGGTGGAGTGGCCGCTCCGCTCGGTTCCTTCTACACGGCCTGGTCGTTTCCGATGGGCAAGGCCGTCGACGGTCTGGAGGCGCTTTCCAAACTCCTCGGCTATGTCGCGGACGGCGCGGAGGCATGGGACGACGGGGTCGCGGCGCAATTCGCCGCGACACCGGGACGTAATCCGCTGAATCGCTGGCTGGAACAGAAGAAGACCTGGGAGGAATGGCTCGCGACCCACCCGGACGGAAAGCCCAAGGAAGGCGAGACGGCACCCCCGCAACCGAGCGCCGAACCGCCCCTGCACTACACGAGCACCGACAAGAACGGCGTCACGACCGAGGTCACGGTCAAGGTCGACGCGAACTACAACGTCACCGAGCAGACGGTGACCATCACCGACCACGGCAGCACCTACACCGAGCACACCACGTACGGCGCGGGCGGTGCCTACGACACCGTCACCACCGGCCGCGACGGCTCGGTGACCACGGAAAAGGTCACGGTCGACGGTGCGGGGCGGGGCACCAAGACGGTCACCGACAAGGACGGCACGACGGTCTACACCACCCCGAACCTCAACGACCCGAAGGCCGAGTGGACCAAGGTCGTCAAGGACCCGCCGGCGCACCGTCCACCGATCGGCGGCGGACGTCGCGAGATGTAGCGCCCGCGAATTGTTTCGAAAGCGTCACCACATGCCGGCGAAGGAGTTCCCATGCCCAGCGACTTCAAGATCACCTACGACCAGGTGCGGACCGCCCAACTCGAAATGACACGGGTATCCGAGGCCGCCGTCCTGGAAATCCGCCGACTCCAGGGAAAGGTCGACGGATTGCTCAAGCCCGGTTCCGGCCTGTGGCTCAAGCTCAGCAGCGAGGAACTCAACACCAAATACAAGACCCTGAGCACGGACCTGGAAAAGGCAATCTTTACGATCGGCACTTTCTCCGGTCAATTCGACAAGATTGTCGAGGCGGCACGGAAGCTCGACGAATCGATGAAGGCGGCTCTCCAGAAATCCGCTTGAGCACATCGATCAATCCCTGAACATCACCCCTCCACCTCGGAACGGATTGACATGACCACTCCCCTGGGTACGGATGTCGACGTCAATATCGCGGAGGTCCAACTGGTCTCCGACGACATGGTGCAAAGCGCGGCCAACACGCAGACGGCATTGAAGAGTCTGCGGACCACCGTGACGACGTTGCTGAACCCCGACGGTGGCCTTTATCTGCGGAAGACCAGCCCGCAGATGACCCAGTCCTATGACGAGCTGACCAACTCGCTCGACAAGGCGATGGTTTCGATCAAGCAGTTCAGCGACACCTTCCAGGTCGTCGTGAACAATTTGCGGAGCCTGGACGGCGAGGACGTCCCGCCGCCGGCTCCGCACAATGCCTGACCCGACCCGCGAATCCGGATTCCCCGCGGTGCTCCCGGGAACCGCGTGACCATCCGCGCCGCGCCCCATCGCCATCACTCGGCGGTGGGGCGCAGGTGCGTCTCGGGCACGAGCACCGGAGCCAGGAAGCCCTTGCGGTCCCGGATCCAGGCATGCCCGATCCGCAGCGGCTGACGGACCCGCTCGGTGGGCAACCGGGCGCCGATCAGATCACCCTCCCCACCCAACTGCGGCGACAGCAGGATGCCCTGCCGATTGCGCCGGACATCGCCCAACCACCCGCTGAGCGACTGCAACAACGTCTCGGCGGTGGCCGCGTACGCCAACCCGACGCCCCGGTCGCGACCCGAACCGATCACCTCGCGCAACGCGTACCCGACCATCGACCCCATGTCCGACAACAGATCCGCGTCGTCGATCAACACCACCGCCGGCCCCGCCAGGTCCTCGACCGCGGCCGTGGTCCGCGAGCCGTCCGAGTCCGCGCCCTCGACCAGCGTCACCAACGGGTGCGCGCGCAACAGCCGCAGCGGCGAATCGCGCGGCGTGATCGCCACCACCCGAGTCCCGCTCGCCAACAGCGACACCGCCATCGTGGCGAGCGTGTTGCTGCGCCCACTGCCGGGCGGCCCGACCACCGCGAACGTGTGCTGCGCGTCCCCGAAATCCGCACCCACCGCGTTCACCGCGTCCCCGCCGATCCCCAACAGCGCCCACAGCGGCCGCCGTTGCGCCGGCGTCACCGCCTCATATGCCTCGGCGAAGGTGATCGAGGTGGGCAACGCGGCCAGCTCGAACGGCCGGCGCGCCGCGTCCACCGCCTTGTCCCGCTCGCGCGCGTCCGCCGCGATCCGCCGCAGCGCCTCGACCTGCTCGCGCCCGCTCTCGCCCGGAGCCAACAGGCACACCTGCGCCTCGGTCCACGACCCCGACACCAGGATCCGCCCGGGCGGCATCGAACCGGGAATCGCGGTACGCGGCACACCCGCCCCCGAGTACTCGGCCCGATCGGCCAACCGCAACAGCACCATGTCGTCGTTGACCGAGGACAACCGCCCGTTGATCAACGCCCGTTCCGAGGTCATCACCAGGTGGATGCCCGCCGCCGCGCCCTCGCGCAACAACCGCACCACCTCGTTCATCACCCGACCGTCGTCGTACTCGTACAACGTCGGCGCCAGCGGGTCCCACCCGTCGATCAGCAGGAACACATGTGCCGGACACGCCCGCGCGTCGCCCGCCCGCAACTCGGTCAGACTCGCGCACGCGTGTCGGGACAACAGCTCCTGACGCACGCTCAGCTCCTCGCCGAGCCGCGAGATCAGCCGGTCGATCCGACTCAGGTCGTTGCGCGGCACCACCGTGCCGCAGTGCGGCAGGTCCGCCAGCGCGGCCAGCGCGCCACCACCCGCGTCGATCGCCTGGATGTGCACGACCCCGCAGGAGTGCCTCTTGGCCAGCGCCGCCGCCATCGTGCGCAAAAGCTGGCTGCGCCCGGTACGCGGCGCGCCGACCACGAACAGATGCCCGAACGTGCTCGGATCCAGCAACACCGCCTTGCGCGCCTGCAGATGCGGCACGTCCTCCATCGCCCACGCGACCGGCTCCAGCGCACCCGGCGCCCGGTCGGCCGCGGGCGCGGGTTCGGGCAGCTCGTCCGGCAACACCCGATGCGGCAGCGGGTCCAACCACGGGCTCGGCGGCTTGGTGAAGTCCGGCAGCACCGCGGCCGCGGCCGAGATCGCGGTGACCAACTCCTTGAGATCGGTGGTCGGTTCGGCGTCGCCCGGCTGCGGCTGCGGCTCCACCTCCGGCTCGGCGGCGGGCGGACGCGGGCGCCCCAACCGACTCCAGGACAACACCGAGGTCTGCGGCCGGACCACCTCCGGCGCGACCGGGAGCGGGCGGACCGGCTCCGGGGCGGCCTTGGCGTCCATCCGCTCGGTGCCCGCGTACGCGGTCTGGAACGGGATCACCGTGTGGTGCGAGGTACGTGCCAACGCCCGGCCCGGAGTGGCCGACGAGATGGCCACCGCGTCCTTGGTGTCGATCACGTCCGAGCTCTCGCCGGCGTCGGTCACCCGCAGCGCGATCCGCAGGTTCGTGTTGGCCCGGATGTCGGCCGTGATCACCCCCGCCGGACGCTGCGTGGCGAGCACCATGTGGATGCCCAGTGAACGCCCGCGCTGGGCGATGCCGACCAGACCCGGGATGAAGTCCGGCACCTCGCGCACCAGCGTCGCGAACTCGTCCACGATCAGCAGCAGTCGCGGCAGCGCCGGCAACTGCGCGTCGCGCAACCGCTTGCCCCGGTACTCCGCGTGGTCCTTCGCGCCGACCATCGCCAACAACAGCTCACGCCGCGTGAGTTCGGCACCGAGCGAGGCCATCGCCCGATGTACGAGCTGGGCGTCCAGATCGGTCACCATGCCGAGCGTGTGCGGGAGTTCGACGCAGTCCTTGAACGCGCTGCCGCCCTTGTAGTCCACCAGCACGAAGGTCAGCTCGTCCGGCCGGTTCGCCGCCGCCAGCGCGGCCACGAACGACTGCAACAGCTCCGACTTGCCGGACCCGGTGGTGCCCGCGATCAGCGCGTGCGGACCGTCCAGGACCAGGTCGAAGGAGACCGGCCCGTCGTAGCCGACGCCGAGCGCCACCCGGGTCGACGCGGGCCGGCGCCGCCACCGCTCGCCGATCACGGCCGGGTCCGGCGGATCCAGCGCCAACAACCGCGGCAACAACACCTGATCCGGCAACGCGCCCTCGTCCGGCGAGGTCACATCGCGCACCGGCGCCAGCGCCCGGGCGATCGCGTCGCACCACCCGACGGTCGGCAGGTCCGGCCGAACGTCGGTCACGGTCGGCGCGCCGTGCCGGCGCACCGCGGCCACCGGCCCGTGCGCCGCCGACGCGTCGTCCACATTGATCACCGCCGTGCACTCCTGGGGCAGGAAGCGCTCCTCGGAATCCACACAGATCGAGAACACCCGCACCTGCGGGCCCTCCTGCAACACCTGTGTCATGCCCGGGATCTCGCGCAACCGGCGCGCGCCGTCCACCACCAGCACCACATCCGGCTCGGCGAACACCGCGTTGCGCAGCAACGTCTCGGACGCGGCCTTGCGCGCGCGCACCACCTGGACCAACTCGGCGACACGAGCCGCGATCGTCTCCGGATCACTGCCGATCAACACCTCGGGCCCGCCGCGCACCGTGCCGCGCGCGTGCGGCAACCAGGCCAACCACCCCCACGCTTCGGCGCCGGCCGCACCGGTCAACAACCGCACCTGGACGTCCCGGGGACTGTGCATGATCGCCGCCTGCGCGACCAGCCAACCCGCCAACCGCAGCGCGGGCCCGTTCGGCCCCGCCACCCCGAGCACCCCCTGCTGCGGCAGATCCACCGCTGTGGGCACGTCCGGCACGGTCCAATACGCGCGCCGATCCAGCGACTCCGAGTCGGAATCCTCGACCTCGTTGAGCGAGGTGTGCGCCGAGGTACCCACCCGCAACACGAGGTGGTCCGGGTCCACCCGCCGCCGCTCCCACAGCCGTTGCCCCGGTCCGGTCGCGAACAGCCCGGTCACCGACGGATCCGGGATCGCGTCGACCCGCCCCTGCCGCTCCACCTCGGTGCTCGCCGCGACATCCGCGAGCACCTCGGCCTTGCGGATCCGGTACGCGGCCAGGTCCTTGACGAACTGCTTGCGCCCGCTGCGCCGCGAGGAGATCCAGTTGGCCAGCGCCATGATCGGGCTGAAGATCGCGAAGATCAGGAAGAAGTACGAATGGAAGATCTTGACCATGACCAGGCCGAGCAACATCGGCGCGAGCGTGATCAACATCGGGAACGGCTGCCTGAAGTTCCCGCGCGGCCGGGTCGGGATCCGGAACCGCCCGCCCTTGACCGGCTCGACGATCCGCGGCGGCCGGTTGAAGTCCAGCCCGGCGCCGTCCGCCGACGGCACGATGTCCGCGCCCGCGTCGAACGGCGCGGCCGTGCGCAGCAACACCGGACCCACCGTCAGGCCCAGCCCGAGCTCCCACTCGACCTCGCCGACGATCGGCCGTTCGGGATCCGGCGCCGGCTCGTCCGCGAACTCCTTGTCCTTCGGGTCGATCGGCCGCGCGGGCGTGTCCTCCTTGGTCCGATACACCCGCCCGAGCCGGATCTCGCTGCCGGTCGGCACCGCGACCCGGACCGTGCCGGACGGCCCGACGGTGACCCGGATCTCGTGCGCCGGCACGCCGGGCTCGTCGATCCGGATCGCACACCCGGGATCGGCACCGATGTCGTAAGTGCCCATCGGCAACGGCCAGATCACTCCCGCGCCCGGGCCCGCCGCGAGGTGCACCTCGACGAGCGCCGGGTCGGGGCGCGTGTCCATCGGGTCGGCGGAGACCGGGCCGAGGGTGAGTTCGCTGCCCTCACGGATGCCGCACACCGACAACCCGGCGTCGTGGTCGAGCACGGCGCCGGCGACACGACACGGCATGCCGGGCGCGCCCAAGTCGTGCGTGTCGGCGAGGTGTTCGAGGAGTTCGCCGACGGTGGTCCCGGAATCCGCCTCGATCACGATCGAGTCCCGCCGACTCCGCGCGGGCTCGGACACGGTGATGGTCAGTCGCATGCGATCGCCTCCAAGGGAACGCGGACGGCGGTCACAACCGCTCACCCCGGCCGGGAACGGGCTCCGGGTCGGGCCGGGCGGGAACTACGGGGTGGGGCGGGGTGGCGGGGTCGGTCGGGGCGGCCGGGTGGGCGGGCGTGGCCGGGTCGGCCGGGTCGGCGGGGTCGGCGGTGCGGTTGGGATCGGCCGGGTCGCGTGGGGGAGCGGGCACGGGAGCGGGTGGCTCGGCGGGGATGGGCGGGGTGGTGGGCGTGATGGGGCCTGCCGGGGCTGCCGGGCCTGCCGGGGCTGCCGGGCCCGTCGGGTCGGCGGAGAGGGGTGGGTCGGTTCGGGGAGCGGGGATGTTTTCGGTCGGAGCCTGGGTGTGGCGTGCGGAGGCGAACGCCGGCGATCGGCGAGGAGGGGTGGCCGGAGCCGAGGGGGCGGTTCCTGCGGATGCGGATCCCGGGGATGCGGATCCCGAGGGTGTCGGTGCCGTGGGGCCGGTAGGCGCGGGAGCGGGTACGGCCGCCGGCCGGGTGGAGTCGGGCACGGACGGGGTGGGCGAAGTCGCAGCACCGGATCGGGTCGGGCTCGGAACTCCTGCCTGGGACGCTGCGTCCGACGCCGACGCCGACGCCGACGCCGACGCCGACGCCGACGCCGACGCCGACGCGGCCCCGGACGCCGGCACAGGCCCGGACGCGGCGACCGGAGCCGCCTCGGATCCGGTCACAGCGCCGGACGACCCGCCGGACCTGCCCGCCCCGGCACTGCGCGGTCCGGACGCCGTGGCAGCCCCCGCCGACGCGGATCCGCCGGGGACGCCCGGTCCGCGGGACACGGGAGGCCCACCCGCAGCCGACCCGTCCCCGCTCGTCCCACCCGCGCCGGCCGCCCCCTGCAGGGTCGCCCCCGACAAGGCCGCAGCCGGGCTCGGTGGCGTCGGGTTCGGTGGCGTCGGGCTCGGGGGGAGCGGCTGCGAGGGGGTCAGGTGACCGGAGCGGACCACTCGCGCGACCGCGCGGGCCAGACCCGCTGTCTCGACCGGGCCCAGGCCGTCCGCGGCGGGCAGGACCCCGAACGCGTCCGGCCGCAGCACCAGGCGACGCCCCCGCACGTCCCCGAGCACGAGCATCCGCCGCGTCCGGACCCGGGCGAACGCCGCCAGCTCGCCCTCGAGTTCCGGCTCGGGCTCCGCGCAGACCAGGACCCGCACCGCGGGATCGGCGCACAACTCGCCCGGCGTACGGCCCGCGAAGCCCGGATGTACACCCTGAGCCACCCCGACCGAACCCGCCGGCAACCGCCGCGCCAATTGCGCGGTCAGCGCGTGCCCCAGGTCCCGACCGGCGGCCGGATCCCCGGTCACCGCGACCACCGGAGCCACCGCCGACAGGTCCAGCAGCACGACACCCGAGTCCAGCAACCCGACCACGACCGGCAGCGCCGCCTCCGCATCCGGCGCCCCGGCATCGAGTACTCCCGAACCCGGCGCCCCCGCACCCGGTACTCCCGAACCCGTCGTCCCCGAATCCGGTGCCGCCGCGCCCAGTTCGGCCACCGAGGTCGACCACAGCAGGGGATCCGCCGGGTTCGCCGACCAAGGACCCCTCACCTCAGGGGACTTGACGGCGGCGAGCCGCACCGACACCCGCTCGCCTGCCAGGACCACGGCCCAGGGCTCGACGCCCGCCGACCGTGCCCGCGCCACCGCGCGCGTCGCGAGGTCGAACGTCTCGGGCGTACCCAGGTAGCGGGTCAGGGTGGCCAACCCGCGTCGATCCCGTCGCCAGGCGACGAACGGCGCGGCGAACGCCCGCCCCGTGGCCACGATCTGCTGCCACAACCCCCGGAACAACCCGCGCGGACCGGCCCGACGGGCCAGGACCCGCAGCAACACCACGACAAGGACCACGAGTTCGAG
This sequence comes from Embleya sp. NPDC001921, assembly GCF_053594475.1. Lineage (NCBI taxonomy): Bacteria > Bacillati > Actinomycetota > Actinomycetes > Kitasatosporales > Streptomycetaceae > Embleya > Embleya sp. NPDC001921. Next base: position 12,352 of record NZ_JBSFEO010000034.1, on the reverse strand, counting down.
CAGAGCCAGCCAGGTGATGCCCCGGTTGCCACTCCAGAAGTCCGCGCCGAATGGATTCGCGGCCGTTGTGCTGCTGATCGTGCCCTCCCGAAGAACAGGTGATACCGAGGCCACCCGGAGATCAGTGAGCATTGAAGCAGTCGCGCAGCGTATTCGAAAGGCCTGAGACGATATTCGGGAAAGGGCTTTCCGGAAGCATCCGTCACCGTTTCGGGGGTAGCGAAGGACATCGGCGAACCGCATCGACCCCATGGTCGACCGGCCCTGCGTCCACCTGGTGAAAGGGCTGTGACCTGCACATACAGCGAGATGCCCAGGGCTCGTTCACACCTGTGCGGCAGCGGCCCCCCGGACCGCTCGTCCCGCTTTCCTCATTCTCTGGAAAATCCCGCAACGAACTCGAAACGGGATTCCGGCAATCCTGCACGCGGATCGACAAACCTGCGAATCGACGTGACATTCCCCTTGCCTGGGAAATATGTGCGCCCGTGTTGCGGCGATTCCACAAAATAGACGCGGAGTCGCCCGCGCGACACGGATCTGAGCATCTTCTGAGGTTTCGCTCGCGCGACCCAGCCCAAATCAGTGCAGATAGAGCAAGTCACCCAAAGAGTGCAATATGGCCGAAAGTGCCGGCCCGACACCCCTCGCAACCCTGCCCCGCAACTCCGTCGTGCGGCCCCGCTACGACACCCCGCGCTCCAAGCGCGCCCGCAATTCCGGATCCGGACTCGCCGTCGCCGCCCCGGCCAACAGCCCGACCGCCACCAACACCACCGGAAATTCGGCCACATAGTCCATCGAGGCCTGCACCACGAACGCTGTGAACGTCGCCGTGCCCACCACGACCACCGCGACCGGCTGCGGCGAACGCCACAGCCGGACGTACATCCACCCCACCAGCGCGACCAGGCACAGCGCGCCGGGCGCCCCCTGCTCGGCGCCCTGGCGCAGCCACAACGAGTGCGCCGACCGCGCGTCCGCGTCCGCGCTCGCGGTCGGACTGTTCGTCACGAACATGCCCGGACCGGTCCCGCGCAGCGGGTAGCTCTTCGTCAGATGTACGGCGTCGGACCACAGTTGCACCCGGCGCTCGGTCAGACCCGTCTCCGCGGCACCCTCCAGGCCGCCCGTGCGGCTGCCGAGCACCCCCAACACCACGGTGCCCGAGGCCACTCCGAGCACGCACACCGCCGACACCACCACGACCGTGCCCTTGCGATACACCGCCGCCGACAACAACGCGGTCAGCAGCACGGCCAACGCGCCGACCGCCGCCGCCACCGAACGCGTCGCGAACGCCGCGAGTACCAACAACCCGGCCAATACCAGGATTTCGCCCCGCCGCCGATCGGACGCGGCGACCAGCGCGGCCAGACACGCGGCGCCCACCGCCTGCGTCACCAACGCGCCGTCGGCGTTCCCGTACTCCAACGGCGGCGCCGTGGCGTCCCCGCTCAACGCGCCGGGCCACAACACCAGCAGCGCCGTCACCCCGCCGGCCACCAGCGCCGGCGCCAGTAACGCGGAACGCGCGCCCAGCACCCGCCCCAGCACATAGCCCCCGACCGCGGCCAACAGCGCGAAGAGATACGCCTCCGGCTCACCGGCGCGATTCGCCGCCGCCACCAGGGCCCACATCGCGGTCGCCGCGACCACGGCCGTGCCCAGCAGGTCCAATCGGGACAGATACCGCGCCGAACCCCGGACCCGATGATCGCCTTCCCGGTCAGTACTCACAGCACAATCCGCTTCCGCTCGAGGATCCGGACCACCCGTACCGCGCCCGCGTGCGCGGGCGCCCCATCCCGGCCGCCCGGCGATGCCAGGATGTCCCCATGCCGCTCTACATCTGCGGGGCCGGCGGCGTCGGCCGCGAAGCCCTCGACGCCGCGCTCGCCGCCACGCTCACCGTCACCGCGTTCCTCGACGACGCCCGCGCCGGCGAGAAGGTACGCGGCCTGCCGGTGCTGCGCCCGACCGACGTCGACGCCGGCGAGTACCTGGTCGGCATCGCCGCGCCCGACGCGCGCGCCCGACTCACCCGCCTGCTCGACGAACGCGGCCTGCACGCGGTCACCCTCGTACACCCGCGCGCGGTCATCTCGCCGGAGACCGCGATCGCCGCCGGCTGCCTGATCCAGGCCAACGCGCACGTCTCCAGCAGCGTCACCCTGGGCCCGCACGCGCAGGTCCACTACAACGCCACCATCGGACACGACGCGGTGCTGGACGCGCGCAGCACCGTGTACCCGGGCGCGAACATCTCCGGCAACGTGCACCTGGGCGAGGACGCCACCGTCGGCAGCAACGCCGTGGTCCTGCAAGGGCTGACCGTCGGCCCCGGCGCCTTCGTCGGCGCGGGCGCCGTGGTCACACGCGACGTACCGGCGGGCACGACCGTGGTGGGCTCGCCGGCCCGCCCGCTGCGCCCGCGCGAGGACGCCGACCGGCTCAGTTGAGCCGGGACCGGAACCACGCGACCGTCTGCGCGAGCCCCTCGCGCAGTTCGACCGGCTCGGCCGTGGGGAACAACGCGCGCAGCCGCGACCCGTCCGCCTGCGAGTCCCGCACGTCGCCCGGCCGAGGCGGCGCGTGCTCGACCTCCACCGGATGCCCGAGCACCTCCGTCAACAGGGCGATCAGCGCGTTCAGCGAAGTCCGCGAACCGAACGCCAGGTTCACCGGGATATCGGAGACCACCCGGCGCAACACCGCGTCGATGAGCACGGCGCAAACGCTGCCGATGTTGGTGAAGTCGCGCGTCTGTTCGCCGTCGCCCTGCACGGAAAGCGGCCGACCCGCCAACGCCGCGTCCACGAACCGGGGAATCACCGCCGCGTAGGCGTGATCGGCCGGCTGACCGGGCCCGAACACGTTGAAGAAGCGGAACGGCAGCACCGGCAGGTCGTAGCAGTTGCCGTAGGCGATCAGGTACGACTCGGTGGCCAACTTGCTGACCGCGTACGGACTCAGCGGCGCGGTGCGCATGTCCTCGCGCTTGGGCAACTCGCGATTCGCGCCGTACACCGACGACGAGGACGCGGCCACCACGTGGATGTCGCCCGCCCGCCGTGCCGCCTCGAGCACCTCCAGGGTGCCCGTCGCGTTGGCGTGATGGCTGGCCAGTGGCGCCTCCACCGAGCGCGGCACCGACGGCAACGCCGCCAGGTGCACCACCGCGTCCGCGCCGGCGAACGCGCGATCGAGCAACTCCGGCTCCAGGATCGACCCCTGATGGAACGTCACCTTCAAGCCGTCCAGGCTCGCGAGCGACCCCGTGGAAAGGTCGTCGACCACGTGCACGTCGCGCACGACGTCGTGGCCCTGCAGCGCGGCGGCCAGATTCGAGCCGATGAAACCGGCACCGCCGGTGATCACTACCTTCACAAAGTCCCCCCGGACCATCGTGCTGAACCATCCCCGCCAGGGCCTGTGTTCCGAACTCCCCCAAGTCCGATCCGAGACCGGCCCGTCCCCGGTTCCCGCACTGTACCCACGGCCCGCTTCACGAGAGGGCAAAACCCGGACAACAGGCCGGAACGTGCGCCACACTTTCCCCTATCTCGGACCCGGGACACCGCCCCGGGCACCGATACCGGGGTGGGGGACACTCATGAAATTGCCCAGACCACGGCTGCGCAGAGCGACGATTCCGACATTGTTCGCTTTACTCCTCGCGCTGACCGTCGCGGCACCGAATACACCCGAGGCCGCCGCGGGGCCGTGCGACGCACCCGTTGCGAACGCGGTTGCCTGCGAGAACACCAAGACCGGCAACCCGCGCACCGAATGGGACATCAGCGGTGCCGGCAGCAACGCCATCCAAGGCTTCTCCACCGACATCAGCGTCAACGCCGGTGGCCAGATCAAGTTCAAGATCGACACGTCCGCAAGCTCCTACCGCATCGACATCTACCGACTCGGTTGGTACAACGGCAACGGCGCTCGCAAGGTCTACACGATCCCGGCGTCGGCGGTCACGCCGCGGCAACAGTCCGACTGCGACACCGACAACCTGGTGACCGGGCTGATCGACTGCTCCAACTGGACCGACTCCGCGTCCTGGACCGTGCCCGCGGACGCGGTGTCCGGCTACTACATCGCCAAACCCACGCGTACCGACGGCTCATCGGGCGCGAGCCACATCCCGTTCGTGGTCCGCAACGACGCGTCGCACTCGGCGATGTTCATGCAGGCCTCCGACACCACCTGGCAGGCGTACAACGCCTACGGCGGCAACGACCTGTACACCGGGCAACCGGTGGGCCGGGCGTACAAGGTCAGCTACAACCGACCCTTCACCACCCGTGCGGACAATCCCGCCGACTCGCTGTTCAACGCCGAGTTCGCGATGCTGCGCTTTCTGGAACGCAACGGCTACGACGTCACCTACACGACCGGCGTGGACAGCGACCGACGTGGCCAACTGATCAAGAACCACAAGGTCTTCCTCTCGGTGGGACACGACGAGTACTGGTCCGGCACCCAACGCGCCCATGTCGAGGCGGCCCGCGACGCGGGGGTCAATCTCGCCTTCTTCTCCGGCAACGAGATCTTCTGGAAGACCCGTTGGGAGAACGGCGGGATCAACGGCAACGGCCCCGATCACCGCAACCTGGTCTCGTACAAGGACACCCACGCCAACGAGTCGATCGACCCGCTCGGCCCGGCCATGTGGACCGGCACCTGGCGCGACCCGCGGTTCTCACCACCCGGTGACGGCGGCCGACCGGAGAACAGCCTCAGCGGCACCATCTTCACGGTCAACTGCTGTACGACCGACATGAACGCCAACGGCGCGGACGGCCGCCTCCGCCTGTGGCGGAACACCCGCCTCGCCACCCTCGGCCTCACCGCACAAACCACACTCGGAAGCGGAACCCTCGGCTACGAATGGGACTCCGATCTGGACAACGGCTCGCGGCCCGCGGGCCTGATCCGGCTCTCGACCACGGTCAAGTCCGGCATGTCCGTGATTCAGGACCAGGGTTCGACCTACGCCGACGGCAGCTCGAAGCACAGCCTGACGCTCTACCGCGCACCCAGCGGCGCCCTCGTCTTCGGCGCGGGCACCATCCAATGGGCGTGGGGCCTGGACGTGTACCGGGTCGGCGCCAACGGCACCGTGGACACCGCGATGCAGCAGGCCACCATCAACCTGTTCGCCGACATGGGCGTGCAGCCCGGCACGCTGATGGCCGGCATGGTCGCGGCCACGGCGAGCACCGACACCACCCGGCCCACCTCGACCATCACCGCGCCGACCAACGGCGGCAGCCTGCCCGCCAATTCCAACGTGACGGTCACCGGCACCGCGACCGACACCGGCGGCAAGGTCGGCGGCGTCGAGGTCTCGGTGGACAACGGCGCCACCTGGCACCCGGCCACCACCGGCCGGGAGAACTGGACCTACGTCTTCACCACCGGCGCCGGCGGCTCGATCACCATCAAGACCCGGGCCACCGACGACAGCGCGCGCACCGAGATCCCCTCCGCGGGCGTCACGGTCACCCTGGGCGGGCCACCACAGCCGGTGAACTGCCCGTGCACGCTGTGGACGCCGACCGACCAGCCCTCGTCCGGGCCGGATCCGGACACCGCCGCCACCGAACTGGGCGTCAAATTCCAGGCCGACCGGGCCGGTTTCATCAACGGCATCCGGTTCTGGAAGAACGCCGAGAACACCGGCACACACACCGGGACCCTGTGGTCCGCGTCCGGCAGCGCCCTGGCCACCGCGCCGTTCACCGGCGAAACCGCGTCCGGCTGGCAACAGGTGACGTTCGCCCAGCCCGTGCCGGTCACCGCCGGAACCACCTACATCGCGTCGTACCAGGCGCCCAACGGCAGGTACTCCGCCGACCAGGGCGGCCTGACCAACGCGCACATCCGCGGTCCGCTGACCGCACCGGCGAGCAACACGTCCGGCGGCAACGGCGTCTACCGCTACGGCACCGGATTCCCGACCTCGACCTGGAACGACAGCAACTTCTGGGTCGACCCGGTGTTCACCACCTCGAACACCACACCGACCGGCCCCGCGCCGGTGGTCACCGCGACCGTCCCGGCGAGCGGGGCGACCCTCGCCCCGGCCGGCGGCAACATCACCGCGACCTTCGACCTCGCGGTCCAGCCCGCGACGATCGTGTGGTCGGTCACCAAGGCGGACAACAGCACCGTCGCCGGCACCGCGAGCTACAACGCCGCGACCCGGGTCGCGACCTTCGACCCGACCGTCGACCTGGCCGCCGGCACGACGTACACAGTGTCCCTCACCGGCGCGCAAACCGCCGAGGGCACCACGATGGCCGCCAAGACATGGTCCTTCACCACGGCGGGCAGCACGCCGCCACCCACCTGCAACCCGTCCTGCACGATCTGGCCCGCCACCGCGACGCCCGCCGTGCTCCAGGACAGCGACACCACCGGTATCGAACTCGGCGTCAAGTTCAGCAGTACGACCCTGGGGAAGGTAACCGGATTGCGGTTCTACAAGGGCGCCGGCAACACCGGCACGCACACCGGAACGATCTGGTCCGGCACGGGCACCCTCCTCACCAGCGCGGTCTTCGGCAGTGAGACAGCCTCCGGATGGCAACAGGTGAACTTCACCCAACCGGTCGTCATCGCCGCCAACACCACCTACGTGGCGTCGTACTTCGCCCCGGTGGGCCGGTACTCCTCCACGGAAGGCGGGTTGACCGCGGCGGCCGGCACCGGACCCGTCAAGGCCGCCGCGTCCGGCACCGTCGGCGGCAACGGCGTGTACGCCTACGGCGCGAGCGGATTCCCGACCGATACCTGGAACGACAGCAACTACTGGGTGGACGTCGTCTTCACCACCAACTAGCCACGGCAGCCGGTCGCGGCAACCCCGAACACCGAACACCCGGTACCAGGCACCGAACCCGGTCGAGTCACCACCATCGACCACACACCCCGCGAGCCGGCCGCCGGCGGCACCGATCCGCCGGCGGCCGGCCCCGAAGGCGAGCGCGGCGGCCCGGACTCCCGCGCCGTCCGCCCCGAACCACGAACCGACCGTCATGCCATTGAGGAGCACCAACTCGATGAAGGCTGCCCGCGCCAGAACCAGATCGGGTCACCGACAACGCAGAGGAACGTGGACGAGCATCGCGTTCGCCGTGATCGGTGCGTTGCTGTTCACCCTGTTCGCACCGATCACCGCGGCCCAAGCCGCGCCATGCAGTCCGTGCTCGCTGTTCGCCGGCGCCACCCCGAACGGTGCCGTGACCGACACCGACGCGGTGGCCGTCGAACTGGGCGTGCGCTTCAAGCCCGACAGCAACGGCACCATCACCGAGATCAAGTTCTGGAAGGACGCCGGCAACACCGGCACCCACACCGGCCGGATCTGGGACACCGCCACCGGCACCGCGACCTCGGTGACCTTCATCGCGGAATCCGCGTCCGGCTGGCAGACCGCGGCCTTCACGAGCCCCATCGCGGTCACCGCCGGACACACCTACATCGCCTCCTACGTGGCACCGGTCGGCCGCTACACGGTCACCGACAACTACTTCGCGTCGGACCGCACCGTCGAACAACTCGTCGCCCCCGCCAGCAACGGCAACCAGGGCAACGGCGTCTACACCTACAACCCCGGCGGCGGCATGCCGACCGACTCCTACCAGGCCGGCAACTACTGGGTGGACGTCTCCTTCGTCCCCGGCGCCGACACCACACCGCCCACGGTCACCCAGACCACCCCCGCCGCGAACGCCACCGGAGTGGCCACCGCCGCGCCGCTGTCGGTGACCTTCAACGAGCCCGTACAGCCCGCCACCGTCCAGTGGGCGGTCAACCGGACCGGCGGCCCGGCCGTCACCGGCACCGCGACCTACAGCGGCAACACGGCGACGTTCCAGCCCTCCTCGCCACTGGCCGTATCCACGGGCCACACCGTCACGGTGACCGGCGCCAAGGACGCCGCCGGCAACACCATGGCCACCAAGTCCTGGTCGTTCACCACCGGCACCGGCAGCAGCCAGTCCGTGGAGACCAACATCTGGACCGGCCCGGTCAGCCCGAACACGCCGAACCAGACCGACAACAACAGCGTCGAGGTCGGCGTCAAGTTCCGCACCACCACCGACGGCCAGATCAAGTCGATCAAGTTCTGGAAGCTCACCGGCAGCACCGGCCCGTACGCGGTCAGCCTGTGGGACAAGAACACCCAGACCCGCCTGGCCACCGTGCCCAACGTCAGCCGCACCGGCAGCGGTTGGCAGACCGTCGACCTGCCCACCCCGATCACCGTGCACGCCGGCGTCACCTACGTCGCGTCCTACTTCGCGCCCAACGGCAACTACCCCGCCAACACCGGCTCGTTCTCCCAGCCTGTCGGCAACTCGCTGATCACCGCCCTGGCCGACGGCGTCGACGGCGGCAACGGCGTCTACAAGTACAACGCGGGCAGCGTCTACCCGACGGACAGCTGGAACGGCAGCAACTACTGGGTGGACGTGGTCTTCAGCACCAACGCCGAAGACACCGTTGCCCCCGCGGTCACCGGCCAGTCGCCGATGCCGAACGCCAACGGCGTGCTCTCCGGCGTGCAACCCTCGGTGACCTTCAGCGAACCGCTCAAGCCCACCGGCCTGAGCTTCGTCCTCAAGCGCAACGGCACGGCCGTACCCGCCGAACTCGAACTCGACAACCCGACCACGCCGACTCAGCTCACCCTCAAACCGGACGCCGAACTCGCTTACGGCACGCCGTACACACTCACCGTGAGCGGCGTCAAGGACCAGTCCGACAACGCGATGCCGGACACGACCTGGACCTTCACCACCGGCCAGGCCCCGCCCACCCCGCCGTGCGACGCGCCCAACACCGGGCCCATCCTGGTGATCAAGGCCGACTCGAACCCGTTCAGTTGCTACTACACCGAGATCCTGCGCAGCGAGGGACTCAACTCGTTCGCGGTCAAGGACGCGAGCGCGGTCAACGCCGCGGTGCTCGGCGGATACACCACCGTCGTCCTCGGCGACTTCGCTCCCTCGGCACAACTGGTCACCGACCTCACCACCTGGGTCAACGGCGGCGGCAACCTGATCGCGATGCACCCGCGCGCCGCCCTGGCCGGCCTGCTCGGCCTCGGCACCTCCGGCGGCTTCCAGGCCAACCAGTACATGAAGGTGGACAGCGGCACCGCCGCCGGCGCCGGCATCTACAGCCAGCAGAGCATGCAGTACCACGGGCCCGCCGACGTCTGGACGGTCCCCGGCGGCACCGGCACGGTCCGGGTCGCGGACCTGTACACCCGCACCGGCACCACCCCGCTCGGCCCCGCCGTGACCACCCGCTCCGTGGGCAGCGGCACCGCGTCCGCGTTCACCTACGACCTGGCCCGCTCGATCGTGCAGACCCGCCAGGGCAACCCGGCCCAGGCCGGCGTCGAGAACGACAACTTCTCCGACAGCGGCGGCCCGCTGATGCGCGCCGACGACATGTTCTACCCGGACTGGATCGACCTCAGCCGGGTCCAGATCCCGCAGGCCGACGAGCAGCAGCGCCTGTTCGCCAACCTGATCGAACTCGGCAACCGGGCCAAGGCCCCGATCCCGAGGACCTGGTACCTGCCCGGCAACGCCGCCACCGCGGCACCCGACCTGCTCAAGGTCGTGATGGTCTCCACCGGCGACAACCACGGCCAGAACCTCAGCGACATGCAGGGCAGGGTCACCCGCTACAACAACAACAGCTCCGACCCGGCCTGCTCGAGCCCGATCGCCGCGCTGCGCGACGCCGCGGTACGGAACTGGAAGTGCATGCGCGGCACCATCTACGTCTGGGGCCCGGGAGCTCAGGGCACCCAGGCGCCCTCGGTGTCCGACGTCCAGAACTGGACCGCACAGGGCTTCGAGATCGCCCGACACGTCGACCAGAACGGCAGTTGCCCGCAGCTTCGCGCCGGCGCGTCCCAGACGGACATCAACGCCGGACTCGGCGCGGTGTACGAGAACAGCCTCGACGACTTCACCCGCTACGCCCCGCTGAAGCCCACCACCAACCGGACGCACTGTCTGACCTGGCCCGACTGGAGCTCGAACGCCTCGATCGCCCGGGCCAAGGGAATCCGGCTCGACACGAACTACTACTACATGCCGGATTACTGGAAGAACACGTGGGGCGGGCCGCTCATGAAGGCGAGCCCCGGATTCTTCACCGGTTCCGGCTTCCCGATGCGATTCACCGACCCGAGCGGTCAGATGATCGACATCTACCAGGGCACCACCCAAATCAACGACGAATTCCAACAGGTCTACCCGGACACGTTCGACCAGCTCGTCAACGGCGCCAACAACGACGGCTTCTACGGCGCGTTCGTGATGAACAACCACACGGACTCGGCGAACGCCAACGGCGGGGTCGGCAACGTGGGCCAGCTCGACATCGAACAGGCCCTGATCGCGTCGGCCAAGGCGAAGAACGTCCCGATCGTCTCCGCCAAACAATTGCTGGACTGGACCGACGCCCGGAACGCGTCCACCATCACCGGCCTCAACCGGGTCGGCAACACGGTCACCTTCACGGTCAACCAGAACGCGGCCGCGACGAACCTGATGACGATGTTGCCGACCACCGGCTCGGGCGGCACCACCCTCACGGCCCTCTCCCGAGGCGGCTCCGCGGTCACCTTCCAGAAGACCACCGTCAAGGGCATCGAGTACGCCGTCTTCGACGGGACCTCCGGCGCGTACACGGCGACCTACGCCAACGCGGTGGCGCCGCTGATCGCCGAGGCCAAGGCGGCCCCGGCCGCCGACGGCTCGGGCACGCTGACCTGGAAGACCGACGTGCCCGCGACCACGGAGATGCAGCTCGGCACCAAGCCGGACCAGATGCCGATCACCCACAAGAGCGTGGAGACCGCGGGCGAGCACAAGGTCGCCCTGGGCGCGCTCAAGCCCGACACCACCTACTACTACCGGCTCACCTCGGAGAACGTGAAGGGCGAGCGCACGGTCTGGCCCGCCCCGAACGCGAAGCCCGCGGAGTTCCGCACACCCAAGGCCGACCGCAAGGCGCCGGTGATCAGCGACGTCTCGGTCAAGACCTGGCCCGACGGCAGCGCCGACCTGACCTGGAAGACGGACAAGCCCACGACCACCTCGGTCCTGCTGGGCGACAACCCGAATTCGGTCCGACCGGTGTACGCGGACCGGAAGCAGTCCACCACCGAGCACCACGCCAAGCTCGGCCACCTCGGCGCCGGCAGCACGTACGCGTTCCGCCTCGCGGGCGTCGACGCGGCCGGGAACGAGGGCACCTGGTCGGGCGGCAGCGGTAGGAAGAAGGACACCGCGCGTCTGGTGATGCCGAGGCCGGGTGTCGCCGAGACGGGCGCGTTCGACTTCACCAACGGCACGGTCTCGGGGGGAGCGGTGAGCGGCGACCGCCCGGACGCCCTCACCCTGGACAAGGCCCCGACCGGCACGTATGTGTCGAAGGCCTTGGACGCCGGCCTGATGGTGACGTGGCTGACCGGCGACTGGCAGGCCGAGATCCCCAAGGGCACGACATTGCGGGTATCGGTGCGGACCGGGACGACGGCGGTTCCGGACGCGAGCTGGACCGCATGGAAGGACCTGTCCCGACCGGGAGACACCGTGGGGACCGCATCGCGTTTCCTGCAATACAAGGTGGAGCTCACCGGCGACGGGCGCGCATTGCCCACGCTCAAGGGCATCGGCTTCACCCACGACGGCAAGGTCACGACCACGCCGCCGGTGACCGAGGCGGGACCGAACACGGTGCCGGGCCCGAACCCCGTGACGGGGAAGGGGCGTTGACCCTCGACTGAACCCGCAGGGGTGGTACCAGCGGCCGGGCCCGGAGCGATTTGGAGCTCCGGGCCCGGCCGTGTACTGTTGCGAAGTCCGCCCGGGAGGCGAGCAAATCCATGATCACCGATTAGGCGATCGGGAATGCGCTCCGCTAAAGTCTGCGGGCGCCGCCAAATGCCTCGGAGAATGTGAATTCCCGATGCCCGAAGCGGTGGGCGAAGCAGGCCGGAAGGACTGCTAAGCTCGAAGAGCCGGAAGCCGGGGAGACGAAAGTTTCGAAGGCCGAAAGCGCGAAGCAACGGATGAAAAGCGGGTCGGAAGATCTGCTAGAGTCCGGGAAGCGGAAAACGCGGAAACGCGGTGGACGCCGAAAACGAGGAAAGCGAAGCCGCCGAAACGGTGTGCTAAGCTGGAAACGCGAAAGCGAAACACGAAGAACAGCACGAAAAACTGAAACACCTTGAACGTTAAACGCCCGGAGGGCGCGGTTGATTCCGCACCGAAGGAAGCGTCCGTTCCTTGAGAACTCAACAGCG
>NZ_JBSFEO010000033.1:0-138198 GCF_053594475.1 Embleya sp. NPDC001921 | reverse complement strand
CGACTGCCGCCTCAAAGGCGACGGCGTCCACCACGCCATCCTCGGCATCGCCCGCCTGCACAACCTCACCCTCGCCGGATAACCCGGCCCCGAACCGCGGCCGACACACCCAAGATCACTTACGGGACAAGCCTTAGGAGCAGCCGGTGCCGGAACCGCGTCCGCAGGGGCCGGCAGCTGCGGCGAAGGCCCCACGCGATACATCGTCAAACCGAACGCCGCAGGAAATCGCATCTGGGTGAAGACAGCCAATTGCGTGGCCTACAGACCGGCTTCCCTCATCGGCCCGGGAGGAGCCGCGGTGGGGTGGCTCGATACGGGGACGAGCTGGTTCGTATGTCAACAGCCGATGGGTGAGAACCCTCGTGTCGGCACGGCTCGCAACTATTGGTGGCTCTGGACCCTGGGCGACACGGTCGTTCCGGGGACGAACGGGTATGGCTGGTTCCCGGCCACCTACATCACGGCCGGATACAACAATCTGCCGGTTCCCGGCGTTCGGAAGTGCAGCGACTTGTGACCCTGCTGTCCCCTCCCGATAGGCCGCCGCCCGTCGACGGCCTATCGTTCCATCCGTGGAGCGAGACGTGTGCGACTGCCGTTACCGTTTCGCTCTGCGGGAGCGCTCCCGTGTGACGCGTACGCCACGTCACGGGAGCTTTTGCCGTTTGCCCACATTGCCTCGGGAGCCGGCGGGCGAGTTCGGCGGTTACGCGGCCACCGCGATGATTGCCCCAACGGGAGTCGCGTGCTGATGGGATTGGGGGATGGGCGAGAGGTGGAAAGGCGACGGACCAAGGCGGGACGGGAGGCCACATTGGCCCTGCCCACGGTCGAGTTGCGTCGTCATGCCGTGATCGCCGGACGCCCGGACGAGGAGCGGGTCGCTGCTTCCGTGGGCCCCGACGGGAATGTCGTCGCCTTGTGGGCACTGCGTCGTGACCTTCCGATGCTCGTGTCCGCGACCACCTGGTCGGGTGGTGCGACGTTTCCGGACCCGCGTGCGGCACGGCCGGTGACCGTCCGCGTCTCCACGCACGCGCCCGACCCGACGGGATCCGTTGAGCTCGCCGGCCTCGAACTGGCCCATGTCACCGTCCAACCGTTGCCCGAGGGACGGATCCTGGTGGTGGGCGCCAGAGCCCGGTGGCATCCGGATGGGCCCGACCGCAACGCGATCGTCCACGACGGCGATGGGAGGGTCGTCGCCGAGACGACGCTCGGCGATGGGATCAGGCACGTCCTCGCCACGCCCGCCGGCGATCTCTGGGTGGCGTACTTCGACGAGGGAGTGTTCGGGAACTACGGGTGGGGTGCCCCCGACGGTCCCGAACCCGTCGGATGGCCCGGTCTGATCCGCTTCTCGTCCGAACTGCGAGCGCAGTGGCGCTTTCCGTCACACGGCACGGCCACGTCGTTCGAAGCGATCTCCGACTGCTACGCGCTCAACGTCGATGGGGAGACCGCATGGGCGTGCTACTACACGGACTTCCCGATCGTCCGCGTCCGTGACGGCATCGTGCGGTCGTGGCGCAACGATGTGCCCGGTGCCACCGCCCTGGCCGTCGGGGATTCTCGCGTGGCCCTGTTCGGTGGCTACGGAGCGGACCACGACCGATTGTCGGTCGGTGTGCTGGGTGACGACGCCCTGCACATCACGGGCCGATTCCGGATCGTGCTGCCGGACGGTCGACCCCTGCCGGCGAGGAGACGGACGGTCGGTCGCGGCCCCGATCTGCACGTCCTGACCGCCGACCACTGGTACCGGCTCGGCGTGGACGACATTCCTCGGGGATGATCGTCGAGCCGGACCTGAGCGCGCGCGGCATCCCGGTTCCCGGTGCGAAGGCGTGGCGCGCTCCTGGCCGACCGACTGGGGCCGTTGCCCCTACCGCGACGCCGATGACTCAGGCTTCATGAGGCCGAATCCGCGTGGGAAGCACATGGCGATGTCGTGCCGAACCCTCGGCGGCTTCGTGCGTGGCGTGGTGACCAGGACGGGCTTCGCAAGGGCGGGGTGCGGGCGATGTCGGCCGCCCTGAAGTCGGCTTCGTACGGGCCGACATCGCTCCACATGCTGTCGCTCGATGCGCCCCGGGTCGTGTTCCGGCGCCGCTCGCGCCCCGAGCCCCTCACGCTGCCGCGCCGCCGCGCGCTTCGCCCGACGGGACGCACATGCGCTGACACGCTGCGCCTTCCCGCCTTCCGCTTTCCCGTGCCCCCTTCGGGACGCCGGGTGACGGAACCTTTCGCTAGAGAGCGGGTGCTTCTTCGAGGCGAAACAGCTCCGGCACGGAGATCTTGATCGGTTCCTGCGTGGTTCGGGCGATCACGACGACCACCGGTTCGTTCGGGTCGGGGTTCTCCTCGCGGTGGGGGACGAACGGGGGTACATGGAGGAAGTCGCCCGGGCCCGCTTGGATGCACACCTCCTTGGTTCCGTCGTGGTAGAAGTACAGCGGGTGCCCGCTGACCACGTAGACCCCCGCCTCGGAATCGCCGTGGTGGTGGTTGTCCGTCGCGCTCGACGGCGGGTTCACGATCATGCCCATCCAGAGCTTCCTCGAGCCGACCGTGCCGCCGCTGATGACGGCGGCGGGGCCTTCCGCCTCGCCGGCTCGGATGTGGCGGACGCGGTCGCCTCGCGGTGTCTCGTGGTCGTCCCCATGTGCGGCTTCGACGTTCGTCAGGTCGGTCATGCCGGGCCTCCTGGTGGTCTGCAACGGCCGATGGCCATGCCCCAGGTTGCGACGGATCCCTTCGCGGCGGCAACAATCGTTGCTGTATCGGCAACGCGAGTCGAGTTGGTCGATTACCGCGCCCAAGGACCGATCAGCCGGCCGAAGCCACGAGTGCAACTTCGCTGTCGTGGCGTCGGATCGACGGCCGCGTTATGGCGCGCCCGACTCTGCGACGCTGCCCGAGCGCCGCCACACGCACGCGGTCACGCCGACGCGTGCTCGTCGTCACCCGACTCGACGCCGGGCGGGTCGGTGATCGTGTCGACCGGCGCCGCGGTGTGCGCGAGAGGATGCTCCGTCTCGTCGCGATGGAGACGGGCAGCGACGACGGCCAGGACGGCGAGAATCGGCGGCGCGGTGCCGGCGATCAGGAAGACCGTCTCGTTCCCCCACGCGGTCGAGGCGGGACCCACGAGCGCGACGGACAGCGGCGCGGCACTGAGGGAAACGAAGAAGTCCAGGCTGGATACCCGCCCGAGCATCGTCGCCGGCACTCGACGTTGGAGCAGTGTGCCCCAGATGACGCCCGCGCTGGAGGTGACGGTGCCACACACCAGGAGCGCGAGGATCATCACCCACAGTCGATCGGTGAGGCCGATCGCCACGAGCGGGATACAGCCGCCGCCCCACGCGAGAAGCATCATGGTCAGGTAGCGCCGGGGCAGACGCGTCGACGACATGGCCAACGCGCCGATGACGCTCCCGAGGCCGAAGAACGTGAGGGCCAGCGCGTAGTCCTGCGGGCCGCCCGCCGCGCGGTCGCGGATGACGAACGGGAGCAGGACGCGGATCGGGCCGGAGATGACCAGGACGAGTCCGACCGCGAAGCCGAGAGTGGCCACGAGCCACGGGGTGGTGAGCATGTACGCGAACCCGGCGCGGAGATCGCGAACCGCGGATCGCGCCGGTGCGGGTGGGTCCGACGGTGAGTCGGCGGGGCTGCGGTAGGAGGGCAGCAGGCGTACGCACACCGCCGCGACCAGGTGGGCCAGAGCTATCGTCGCGAAGGCGATGCCGGGTGAGAAGACGGCGATCAGGCCGCTCGCGGCGGCCGGCCCCGCCGCCTGCGTCGCGGTAGGGCGCAGCACGCCCTCGACACCATTGGCGGCCAGCAGGTCGCCGTCGGCGACCACCGACGGGACGAGAGCGGAGTAGGCGGGGTAGAAGAAGCCGTCCGCGATCCCGAGCACGGCGGCGACCACCGCCAGGTGCGGCACCGTGAGCGCTTCGAAGAGGCCCGCGAGCACGATGGACGCGACCGCAGCCGCCTTGGCCACCTGCGTGCAGGCGAGCACGTCGCGTCGTGACGCGCGGTCGGCGACCACCCCGCCGGGCAGCGCGGTGGCCACGAGCCCCACCCCGTTGGCGGTCGCGACCAGGGACATCGCCGACGGCCCCGCGCCGAGGGCGATGACCTGCCAGACGGATGCGACGAGCCACATCCCGCTGCCGATCAGGCTGAGCGTGAGCGCACCGGTCAACAGGCGGTACCGGCCGTTCCCGAACGGCCGCAGCGGTCCGGGCAGGCGCCTGGTCGTCGTCGACGCCGTCGCCGGTGTGGGTGCCATGGTGCCCTCCCAAAGGTGCGGAGCAATTCGCTCCGCGATTCTCACCATAAGTGCGGAGCGAATCGCTCCGCAAAGGTTAGGGTGGACACATGACGAGTTCGCGTTCGTGGCGCAGCGACGAGGTGGCCCGCAATGACCGGGCTTTGCTGAAGGCCGCTCGCGAGGTGATCGGCGAAGACGGCGCGCACGCCTCGGTGGCCTCCATCGCGGCTCGCGCCGGGGTCGGCGTCGGCACCCTGTACCGGCGCTACCGAACGAAACAGGAACTCTTTCAGCGGCTGTGCGAGATCGCGCTGGGCGAGTATCTGGCGGCCGCGCGGACCGCGCTCGACATGGACGACCCGTGGGACGGCATCCGGCACTACGCGAAGACGTCGATCCACTCCGGGCCGGGGTCGCTCGCGCCGATCGCGGGCACGATCGAGATGACCGACGAGATGAACTCCCTGGCCGAGGAATCCGACGGCGCGGTGGCCGTACTCGTCGAACGTGGCCGTCGCGCCGGGGTCCTGCGCGAGGGGGTGAGCGCGGCGGACCTCGAACTGCTCATCGAGCAACTGTCGACCTCTCCGCTCGTGGAGCACCTCAACCGCCAAGGGCGCACCGACTTGATGCCCGCCGCTCGACAGGCGCGAGAACGCATCGTCGACATCGCCCTGGACGGCCTGCGCGCGACCCCCGCAGGACCGGTGACCGGCCCCGAACCCGGATACGAACTGTTCACCGAACGGTGGAACCCGCACCCGCGAACGGGTCCCGCCGTCGCACCCGAGGAGGAGAGCCGATGAGAGCCGCAGCCCTGACGGAGTACGGCCCACCCGAGGTCCTGCGCAGCGTGGAGCTTCCGGACCCCCAGGCGGGCCCGGGCCAGGTACGCGTGCGTCTTCGGGTCGCGGGCGTGCAACCCTTCGACTGCGGGGTCCGCACGGGCGACTTCCCCCGCACGCTGACCGGAGACTTCCCGATCGTCCCGGGCAACGAGTTCACCGGGACGATCGACCGCATCGGGTCGGGTGTCACGGGATTCGCGGTCGGGGATGCGGTTCTGGGGTTCTGCACCCTGGGCGCCTACGCCGAGAGCCTGGTCGTCGCCGCGGATCAGATCGTGCGCAAACCCGGCGGCATGTCGTGGGAGATCGCCGGTTGCTTCTCCGGTTCCGCCCAGGGGGCTCGCAACGCCCTCGCCGAGATGCGGGTGACGAGCGGGGACGTGGTCCTGATCAACGGGGCCTCCGGGGGACTGGGAACCATGGCGGTGCAACTCGCCCGCGCCAAGGGCGCGGCCAAGGTCGTCGGCACCGCGAGCGAGGCGAACCACGACTACGTCAGCGCGCTCGGTGCCGTCCCGGTCGCCTACGGACCCGGCCTGGCGGACCGCCTGCGCGCGGTCGCCCCCGAGGGTTTCGACACGGCCCTGGGCTTCGAGCGGGACGGCCTGCGCGCCTCCCTGGACGTCGTCCACGACCGGACCCGAGTGGTGACGATGATCTACTCCGACGAGATCGCCGCGCTGGGCATCCACGACTGGACCGGCGTGCGCAGCGCCGAGGGCCTGTCCGAGATGCTCGCCCTCCACGAACGCGGCGATCTGACCGTGCACGTGCGCGCCCGCTACCCGCTGGCCGATGCCGCCGCCGCACACCGGGACGTCGGTTCCGGGCACGGTAGGGGAAAGGTCGTCATCTCCGTCACCTGAGAGACGGGGCGGTTTGCAAGCGGACAAGGAGCGCGCGATTCGACGGGTCGGGGAAGGGCGTTCGTCAGCCGTCGCTTTGGGTCCAACCGCCGTCCACGACCAGATTGGTTCCGGTCACCGCAGTGGCGGCCAACAGGTACGCCACCGCGTCGGCGATCTCCTCCGGTGCGACGAACCGTCCCAGGGGCACCTGCTCGCGCCAGCCGTCGATCCGATGGCGGTCTTCCGCGCTCGCGTCGGGGTCGTGGAAGATGCGGGTGTCGGTGAACCCGGGACTGACGGCGTTGACCCGTACGGCAGGCGCCAGTTCGCGGGCCATCGTCGCGGTGAGGTTGATCAGACCGGCCTTCGCCGCCGAATACGCGGCGATGCCGAGCCGACCGAACCGTTCGATTCCGCGGATGGAGGCGACGTTGACGATGGCACCGTCGCGACCCTCCAACCGGCGGACGAACTCCTGGGACGCCAGCGCACACCCGATCAGATTCGCCTGCAGCATCTCGTGCCAATGCGCGGACGACCATTCCCCGAACGGCACCGGCCGGGCCGATCCCGCGTTGTTCACCAGCGCGGTGATCGGCCCCCCGGACGCGGCCGCGGCCGCGGCGAACAACTCGGCGACACCGGCCTCGGTCGACACATCCGCCCGCACGAAGTCCGCCGAACCACCGGCGTCGACGATCTCCGCCACGGTCCGGAGCCCATCGGCAACACCGGAGCGCGCGTTCACCACCACATGGCACTCCCGCGCCAAACGCAACGCGACCGCCTTGCCGATCCCCGCCGACGACCCCGTCACGATCACTGTGCGCTTCACCGGCATCCCGTCTTCCTCCCGACACGGATCTCGCATCCAACCACGCCGGGTTTTCGTCGATGCCGCCGGCCTGAGGGCAGCCTCTCGACGCGAGGTGTCCATCGAGCTCCCCCCGCGGTCTCGTTGTAGGGGTTTGTGAGTCGGCTGCCGGGCGAAGAGGGATGCGAGACTCCGACGGCCGCCCGACGGGGCCGGCGTGTCGACGGCTTTGTCCAAGACGCGAATGCCTGCTCCCGCGGATGCTGACGCGTGGACGGGGGCGTGCGATCGGCGCTTCGGCGGTCATGTGGTGCCGTGGCGGCCATCGTGTGATCCGGAACCTCGATCGTGGTTTCCCTCTCGAACGGAAGGCCGATGTATCCACCCGACCCACCCGCCTTCACGGCCCAGTCGGGCGCCGCGAGCGTTGACGGTGCGACGACGACACGGGGACCGGAAAGCTCTCCCGACCAGGGCACGGCCGCCCGAGCCGACCTGCTGACCCGCTGGCTCCGCGAGGACACCCCGCCCGGGAAGGTCGCCCCCGCGCTGTACGCCGACCGCCGCCACGACTTCCTCGATCGAGTCCCGAACCTGGCGACGGCGTACGCCAACGGTCACTTCCCGCACATCGATGCCGCATCGGGCATGTCCCGGGACGCCGTTGCCTGCCGTTCGATCGGCAAGACCGCCCTGCGCGACGCACTCGTGACCGCGATCGAACGCCCACTGCGCGAGCAAGGCGGCGAACTCAGCCCACGTGCGGTCCTACTGCTCCGGGAACTCCTCTTCGACCTGACCGATGAGCTGTTGGGCGCCGTCGTCGTCGAAGTCCTGGACCCGCACAGCGGGCGCACCACGCCCGATGAACTCCACCTGATCGTCTGCGACTACCGGGGCACGATACGCGTCAGCGTGCTGCCCCACACAGCGGGCTGTCGTCACCGCGTCGGGCCGACGCCCGACTCCCGATTCACCGTCGACGGGTGCGGATGTCCGGACGGCCGCGTCCCCGACGACAACGAACCGGACCACGCCGGCCTCTTGCCGCGACCCGCCCGCGCCGCGGAGATCCTTCGTGACGGTCTCCCGCTGAGCCTCAGGAGCGAATTCGCCTTCGACGTCCGGATCGCCACACACGGACTGCGGCACGTCGACGCGGAAGCCGTCCGCTTCTGGCTGCCCCCCTCGGCATGGGAGATCGAGCGGGCAGAGCCCGACGCCCAGGTGCCGGATACCCGCGAATGGCTGATCGGCCTCGACACCTACCGAGATGCCTTCCTGGATTCGTGCGGCAGTTGGGACTACGAGCACGATCTCGACGAGGACGGTCCGGCCCTCGGCAGGAAGGACCGGATCGAGCTTGCCGCCGCACTGTGGTCCGAGCTGGTCGACGCGCCGCTGCGCCGCGTCGCGAAGGGAGATCCGAGCGCCGTCGCCGACGCGCTCCGAGTGATCGGCCAATGGGGCTCCGGGAAGGCCGACGGGGCCGACGCGTACGCGAGGGTCATGGTCTTCGGGCCGCGCGAGACCCTGCTCCTCGAGATCGACCCGTGGAACTGAGCGCGTCACCTTCGCCGGTGGTGCCGAGAGTGTCAGGACACAGGGCTCCGATCCCGGAACCGGGCCTCGCGGAACTCGGCTGGTTGCCGGGCCATGGAGGTGTCCGTGGTGGAGGCTACGGTCACGGCCATGCCGAGATCGCCGACCTTGGCGACCTACTGAGCCGACCGGGGTGCGGGGACCGCAACGCATGGGCATGGGCACCCGACGGGGATCGCGCGGCAGTCTTGACCGATGCGGGCACTGTCGAGGTGTGGTCGTTCGCCGAACCCGCCCACGCACCACGGTTGCGGACCCCTCCCCATCGACGGCATCCGCGCGGTGCGTGGAGCTACGGAAAGATCCGACCGGGGTCCCGGCCGCCGGCCGGGGCGCCGAGGAGGGTGGGCAGGAGGTGTTCGGCGGCGCCGAGCGCGGTGTGGTGGAAGTCGGGATGCGGTTGGATCCAGTCCTCGGCGTTGACCAGGACGCAACGGGCTCCGGCGGATCGTGCCGTGGACACGAGGTCGCGAACCGGCCACACGTTCCCGGAGGTGCCGACGTACAGACACAGATCCGCAGTCCGCAGTCGCGCGTCGAGTGCTCGCATCGCGCTGCCGGAGAGGCGTTCCCCGAAGAGAACGATGTCCGGTCTGGTGTTCCTGCCGCACTGCGGGCATCGAGGGACCTCGTGCGGCTCCGGGACGCGCCGGTCGGGAAAGGCCGGTCCGCAGCCCTTCCGCATGCAGCGGGACTGCGTGATCCTGCCGTGCAGCTCGACGACTTCCCGATTCCCGGCCGCTGTGTGCAGTCCGTCGACGTTCTGGGTCGCGATCGTCAACCAGCCCCCGGCCTCTCGGCACGCGGCCTCCGTGGCTGCCAGCGCTAGGTGCGCGGCGTTGGGCAGGGCCGCCGTGGCCCGCGCCCGCAGCGCGCCCCAGAACTGCCACAACTCCGCCAGGTGCATCCCGTAGCGGGAAGCGTGCGAGATGCGTTCGAGGCGCTCATCGGACCAGTGGGACTCGGTGTCCCGGTAGGTGGGGATGCCGGACGGCGCGGAGATCCCGGCTCCGGTGACGACCACGACGCGCCGATACTTCCGCAGGTCGAGCGATTCGGGGGCGGTCATCGTCGGGACCTCACTCTCCTATGGGGACGCAGCGAGCCTCGAAGCATCGACCCGACTCCTTGGGGTGTCGATCTCGATCGAGACTTCATCCACACGTCGGTCTCGGCGGCCCAGGCCGCAATCCCGGAGATTCGGCGACACAACCGACGGCACGGCTACGTCGAGAACGCGGGTGACAGCAGATGTGACCCGAGACGGGTTGCCTCACGAGCACACGACGAAGTGTTCCGGATTCCGACGTGTATCGCCTCCGGATTGCGTCGAGCGCCCTTGGCCGACGGGCCGGGTTGGGAGTCCTCGGAAGCTTCCCACGGCCACCGGACCCGGAGCCTGGGGCCGGCCCGACGGCGTCGGCCCGCCCCGGCGCACAGGGCGCCCGGGCGGGCCGGTCGTTTCCTCGTCGCGTTCGATGTCGCGTTCGATCAGTCCCGTACGGACAACACGATCTTGCCGGTGGTCCGGCCGAGTTCGCCGATCTCGTGGGCCTTCGCCGCGTCCTCCAGCGGCAGGACGGCCGACACCTCGACCCGCAGACGACCGCTCTCGACCAGCTCGGTGATCTCGCGCAGTGCCGCGAGGTCGGGCTCCACGAGCACGAACACCGCGCGCACCCCGGCCGCCTGGGCCTGCTCGTATGGGAAGTCCGCCGCGGGCGGCAGGATCGACACCAGCGTGCCACCCTCGCGCAGCGTCCGCAGCGAGCGGAGCGGATAGTCGCCGCCCACCGTGTCCAGCACCACGTCCACATCGCGCACGACCTCGGCGAAGTCGACGCTCGTGTAGTCCACCGTCTCGGCGACGCCGAGCCCGCGCAGGAACTCGTGCTTGCCCGCGCTCGCGGTGCCGATCACGTACGCGCCGCGCGCCAGGGCGATCTGCGCCGCGAGGTGGCCGACCCCGCCCGCCGCGCCGTGCACCAGGACCCGCTGCGAGGAGGAGACGTTGGCCGTGTCCACCAGCGCCTGCCACGCGGTCAACGCGGCGAGCGGAAGCGCGGCGGCCTGCGTGTGGTCGAGCCCGTTCGGGCGGCGCGCGAAGTGCCGCGACGGCGCGGTGACGTACTCCGCGTACGCGCCCGCCGGATGCGGGAATCGAGCCATGCCGTACACGTCGTCGCCGGGCGCGAGCGAGGTCACGCCCAAGCCCACGGCCTCGACGACCCCGGCGACGTCGTAGCCGACCGTGTACGGCGGTTCCTGGTGTACGAACCCGCCGCTGGTGCGCGTCTTCCAGTCGATCGGGTTGACGCCCGCCGCGTGCACGCGCACCAGTACCTCGGTCGGTCCCGGTTCGGGGCGCTCGACCTCGACCAGCCGAAGGACCTCGGGGCCGCCGGTGACGTCGTGCCGGATCGCGCGCATCCGCTCCGGGGTGGTCTCGCTCATGTTCATCCTCTTCGCATCCGACGAAAAGACCCGCCCCTCGACGTCACGGGACGGCCGAGCGTGTTCGATCTTCCACGAGGTTGTGTGAGACGCCGATCCCGACCGGGCCGTCCGGCGCAGCGCCGTGTCCCACCCCGTGGCGAATACGCCCATGAGGAGCGGCTGTTCGTGGACGAGGGCGTGCCGTCCGAGAAGCCTCGGACGCAATGAACGATCGGCCCTCGCGGTCGTGCGCTCATAGGAAATCCACGCCACCCTGTGGTGTGGCTGCACGATCCCGAATCCGCGCCGGACGAGGCCCGGCATGGGTCCATCACGAGTCATCGTGTCCGCGTTCCGGACTTGTTCGATCGGAGAGACATCCACGGACCCCCACGATGCGACCGGGGAGGCGTCAGGTCGGGCTTGGTGGGAGAGCGCACGACTCGTTCGGGACACCCCGGTCCGGCGATGTGCTCACGTGTCCGCGGCGTCGACCACGGTGAGGATTCCCTCGGCCACGTGGTGGTCGATCGACTTCGGCGTGAGGTACGCGTCCCCGCCTCCGGGGAATTGCCGGTGGGGCACCACTCGTCCCGCCAGTACGCGTAGCTCGTTGTTGACGACGAAGTGTGCGGAGACCTGTGGGCTTTCGGGCAGCGCCGTCGCCTCGAACGCGGTGCCCCCGGCGAACGTCAGGTTTCCCTCGCGGCCGCCGTACCGCACGATGCGGCGCCCGGGCATCAGCACGGCCACGCGCTTGTCCCGCAACAGAGTGAGCGGCGGCTCGCCCGGCAACGGCTGAATCGGCCAGGCGTCGAGAGCGGTGCTCGTGGTGGAGTCGGGCATCCCCATGCGGATCCGGACCGGGGTGATCGTCAGTTCACCCAGCAGGTGGGCGCCGGCCCCCCACACGTCCGAGAAGAGATGCCCGCGTCGCCGCAGTCCTCGCTCGTATTCGACGACCTGCCATGCGTCGTCGATGCGTTCCAGGCACCATCCATCCGGGATGCGGCCGTCGACCTGGTAGGCGCGGGGATTGACGCCGGCCTCCGAGATTGTCGAGCGGATGTGGTCCAAGGCCCGTTTCTCGTCCGAGGACGACGAGGTGTGGTCTTTGTGATCCGGTGGGGATTCCGTCGTGGATTCCGTGGGTTGGGCGAGGTCCGGGGCGATTGCGCGCATCCAGTCGGGAATGTTCTCCGGTTCCCTTGGGAACCGCCGCAATTCGCTCAGCACCGCGGCACGTGGAGGTTTCTCCTGCCATCCGACGGGTTCCATGGAGTACACCGTCTGCGTTCGAAGGGGATACGTGACGAACAGCAGGAGGCCGCTCCAGGTGCCCGTGCCCTTCTTGTACATTCCCGAGCGCAGCCGATCGAACATCGCCGCGACCTCGGATGGAGGCGACCAGGGGCGCGACTCGAGTTCGAGGTCGTGCACGAACCCGTAGAGCTCGACGTGGTCACCGGCCGCTCGGTAATAGACCCTGATCTGTAGCCAATCGCTCGGGACACGCGATGCGAGGAAACCGGCGATCTTGTGACCGAAATCCCGTTGTTGTATCAAGTCGAGCCCATCCGTGGCCGGTTCGGTCGCCTCGAGGCCGATCCTGTCGCGCAACCAGTTCGGGATCTTTTCGGGTGGTCGGGGAAACCGTTGCAGATCCTCGGCGAGTTCCTCCGCACTCGGCGGCGGCATCCACGTCGGTTCGAAGTCGTAGTTGTACCAGACGTTGAACTCGGTGGGCGCGTTCATCATGAAGCGAGCGGAGAACCAGGTGCCCTGCTCGGCTCGGTGCATCAGGTGGCGCAGCTCGACCAAGGCGTCCAACGCGTCCTGGGGCGACTTCTGCGAACGCGTCGATTGATCGTCCGTGATCACGCTCAGGCCGTGTTCGCGAATCTCTCCGAGTATCGAGACGCCCAGGTCCATTCGAAGCCAGCCCTGCGGTGCCGCGTCCAGCAGGGCGTTCCCGATTCGCTGAATCAGTGCCTCATAGCGCGTGTTGTCGTCCACGACGGACATGTTCGCAACTCTCGCATCGGTTCTGCGGCGATGCCGAGACGAATGGAGCCGACAACGCCGCCGCGTCGCCGGCGACGACAGCAACGAACATGCTCATGGCGATCGACGGACGGCGAATAGGAAAAACGCGCCGAACGAGAATGGCACCCCCTCCGGCAGCGGTCCACTTTCGGCCTTCGCCGTTTCCGCAAGTGCGGGGATCCGCGTCCTCTCGGGGACGTGGTGCGAAGCGTGTGCCGAGTAGAATGCGATGACCGGAGATGTGGGTCGCAAGTGCTAGCTTCGCCGCGTGAATTCCGAAGGTTTCGCACACACCGTTCCCACAAGTTCCCAGTCGGATGGTCAACCGTCTCGCGCGGATGAGCTCTTGGCCGATCCCCACTTTCTTGTGCACGCGGATCCCGCCCGGGTACTCGCGTTGTCACAACAGGTCGAGGGGGAGGTTGCGCGACTGTCCGCCGCTGTTTATCGAACGTCGTCAAGGTGGCATCGCTCGGCTGACCCTTCAGCGCGCCGTGCGGTCCTGGCCGTGGACGCGGCTCGCTGGGGGGCGGGCGAGTTGAGCGATCGACTCGCCGAAGTCCCGGACGAGAAAGGCCAATCTGCGCCCTTTCGAGTCTCCTGGGCCACAGGTGCCCGACTGGACGGTGCGGCGCTGTGGAGTGCCGAGATGGACCCCGATGACACGGGTCGCCCCCGGTCGGTCCGTGCGCTGACTGCGGGCGTGGTGGACGGGCGTGCGGTCGCGACTGCCGTTTCGTTCAACCAGATCGCGCATACCCGGGATGTGTTGACCGGCGAGTTGCTCGACCGCTTCGTCATCCCAAAGGGCTGCGATGATCTGGAGCATGTGGAGGTGGATGGTCGATCGTCGCTCGTGGTCGACGGGATCGGCGTCGTCGACGGCCTTTTCCAGCGAACTGTATGGCGCATGGACCTGGTGACCGGAGTGCCCATTGACACTCCGCCGGGCCGCCACCAACCGGCGGGGGCAGGACTGGCGACAGCGGTCCTGAACGGACGTGCGATCGCGATATCCGGGAGCCCCGATGGCAAGTTGCAGGCGTGGGACTTGCTTGGCCAACAGCCGCTCGGGCCGACGTTCGACAAGCACACCGACCACGTCAACAACGTGGCGACCGCCATGCTGGACGGCCGCCTCGTGGCGGTTACGGGGGACCTCGGTCGCGTTGTCCGAGTGTGGGATCCCGTGGAGGGCCGGGAGATGCGCGAACCATTGCAGCTCGCGGCCCGCCACCTCCACCACCTGACCACGTTCACGCTCGACGGCCGCCCCTCGGTGATCACCGACGGCACCGACGAGGGACTCGAAATCCACGATCTGGACAGCCGTCAACTTGTTCGGCAACTACTGCCGGGGACCACCCTCGCGTACGGGCGCCACGCCGTGGCTGTTACCGAACTGGCGGGGCGCCCCATCGTGGTCGTCGGGGGATGGCACGGATGCGTCTACGTTCTGGACCCGGTCACCGGGGACCCGCTGTGTGATCCGCTCCTGACCGGCACCACCATGCCGGGCTTGGTGGCGGTGGTCGATGCCGGCACCGGTCCCGTCGTGGTCGTCGCCGGCCACAACTCGGCCACGGTGCGGGCATGGGATCTGGCGGCCGCGTGTGGGGGCAGGGAGGCCGTGGGCCCTCGTGTACTCCCCGGCACGCTCACGGCTGTGAGCGTCGACGAGTCGAAGGGGGGAAGCAGCGTCGTCACCGGGCACGCGGACAAGGGCCGTTTGTCCTATAGCGGGCACGGCACCGGTTACGTATGCGTCACTGACCTCGCCGACGGCACCCCGGTGCGATCGCCCGTGGAAGTCCGGGGCGAAGGAGCGATGCGACTCGGCTTGACCCACATCGACGGGGAGGCGGTTGCCGTCGTCAACGCCGAGGATACGCCGAGGCTCCTGCGGCTGTCGGACGTCACACCGATCGCGACCTCCTTCACCACCATCTCCCTCCACAGAAGCCACGAGGGACCGATCTCCGCCGTAGCTACGAGCTACTTGCACGACCGGCCGATCGCGGTCACCGGCGGACGCTTCAACGGGGGCCGCGTCTGGTACCTCGATGACGGCGAGCTGTGCGGCGCGACCAAGGGGCGCGGCGATTTCGACACATGTGTCACGGCGATGGCGATCGGAGTCCTCCGTGGGCGCCCCGTGGCCGTCACCGCCGGACCACGCCTGGCGGATCGTCTGCACGTGTGGTGGGCATCCAGCGGACGGCCGGTGTGTCGGCCGGAGACCGGTCACAGCGGGGACGTGAACGCCATCGCGCTCGTCGACCTCGACGACATCGCCGTCGCGGTGACCGCGGGTGACGACTGCCTGGTCTGTGTCTGGTCCCTGGCGACGGGTAAGCCCGTGCGCGCCGCTCTGGCCGGGCACACGGCGCCCGTTCGCGCCGCCGCGACCTTGCGCGGGGTGGGGCGTGCGGTCGTCGCCACCGGTGGTGACGACCGGACGGTGCGGCTTTGGGATCTCGACCGCGAACGTCAACTCGGCCGCTTCGATCTGCCCGAAGCAGTGACGACCCTCGCGTCCACCTCCGACGGCCGCCTCGTCGTCGGATTCGGCCAGGACCTGGCCGTCTTCACCCCGAGGATCGATGGGGAGCACTGACCCCGTGCGGATTCGCGTCCGGTCGTGGTCGGAACTACCTGTCACGAACGGATCGTTGCCATTCGGCAGCCATTCGCGCGGCCTGTTCTGCACACGGTCGTAGGGTTGCCGTGTATACCGCACATCGGGAAGCACCGAGGCGGTCACGCTCCGAGGAGAACGAGTCTCAGAACGAGAGGGTTTCACGACATGCGTGCGGTTCGCATCGATGGGTTCGGCGGTTTCGACAGGTTGCGCGTCGAGGATGTGCCCGAGCCTCAGCGCGGGACCGGAGAAGTCCTCGTCCGCACGATCGCGAGCGCCATCAACCCTGTCGACGACAAGACTCGTCTCGGTGGGATCGCGGGAGCTATGCCCGCGCCACCCATGGTGCTCGGCTGGGATGTCGCGGGTGTCGTGCTGGATCCTGGTGCGGCTACGGACGATCTGCGGGTCGGGGACCGAGTGTTCGCGATGGTGCCGCAATTGGCGACCGGGCGCGGTACGTGGGCCGACCTGATCGCGGTCCCGGCCCACCAGGTGGCACGGGCGCCCGAACTCACGAGCCTGATCGAGGCGGCTACCCTGCCGCTGCCCGGGCTGACCGCGTGGCAAGCCTTGGCGGGGCTCGAACTGCGCTCCGGAGAAAAGCTGTTGGTTGCGGGAGGGACCGGCGCCGTCGGTGGTATCGCGGTTCAGCTCGCGCGCCACTTCAAGCTCGACGTGGACGCGCTCGTCTCCCGGCCCGCTCAGGTCGCCGCCGCCCGGGAACTGGGGGCCGACCGAGCCTTCGACGACCCGGCCCTGCTCGAACCGGGCACATACGACGCGGTCTTCGATACCTTCGGAGCCCCGGTGGTCGACGCGATCGCCGACGGCGGGCGCTACACGTCGGTGGCCACCGAGGCGGGCCCTGTCCCGGACCTGTCCCACCGCGGCATCCGCACCACGCTGCACCAGGTCTCCCCCGACGGCGCTGCGCTCGCCGAGATCGCCCGCTTGGTCGACGCGGGCGCCGTGCACGCACGCGTGCACGCGGCCTTTCCACTCCACCGCGTCCGCGAAGCCCACGAACACTTCGTCCGACGCGGACTCACCGGCAAGATCGCGCTGACCTTCTGACCCACCTGCCCTCGCACAGGTCGCGAAGACCTCCCCGGCATCGGGCGTGTCGGGATCTCGCGGATGACGCAGGTCCTTCCCCGCCCTGCTGCCGGACGTGACCGGAACCTGGCCCCGTTGCGATCGGTCCGATCGGCGCGCCGACCCGCGCAGGACGCGGTCGGAGGGCCCGGGCAGGTTGTACTCGGTATCGAAGCCTGGGCCGCACCGTCGCGTCCACCGCCGCTGTACCCGTGACGACCAACCCGCATCGCCGGGACGCGGGATTGCACCCGGGCGAGAAGCCCGAGTCGATGACCGTGCAGCCGAATTCGGTCAATGCGGGTGCTTCGCAGGTGAGTTGCCTAACTCGCGTCGATGATCCGGTGCCGGAGGTGGTCATAGGCCCAGGAGGCGAGCGTGGTCGGGGTGGTGGTTCGGATGGTGCGCGGTTGTTCCGGTTCGAAGTCTTCGCGCAGGCCGATGGACATGCCCAGTACGGCCTCGACGAGTCCGTCGGTCATCCCGGCTTGGTGGAGCAGGCCGCGCATGGCGTCGTCGGTAACGCGTTCGACGTCGATCCGGCGACCGGTGGCGGCGGTGAGGATTGCGGCGACCTGTCGCCAGGTGAGGTCGGTGGGTCCGTGGACCGCCTGTACGTGTCGTCCGGACCAGTCGGGGGAGAGCAGGCGGGTGGCGGCGACTTCGGCGATGTCGCGTGGTGCGACCCAGGCCATGGGCCGGTCGAGCGGAAGGATCACCTGGAGGAGGCCGGCTCGCAGGGCGTCGAGTTGGAGTTCGAGGTTGGTGAAGAAGTAGCCGCAGCGCAGGTGGGTGACGTCGACGCCGGTGTCGTCCAGGGCGGTCTCGGTGTGTGCCAGGCCGTCGATCTCGCCGGCGCCGTGGCGCTTCTCGGCGCCGACGCTGCTTTGGAGGACGACGCGGCCGATCCGGTTGGCGGTGACGGCGCGGACCACGCTTTCGGTGGCGCGGGCGTAGTCGGCGAGGGGGTCCTCGCCGCCGGTGGTCGGGTCCACCCAGAACAGCGCGTCGACATCCTTGGTGGCGGCCACGACCGCGTCGGCGTCGTACTGGTCGACCCGCGCCGCGTCCACCTCCTTTCGAACGTCGGGAGCCAGCCGGTCGGGTTCGCGCAGCAGCACGCGCGGCCGGATCCCGGCGCGAATCAGCGTCGCCACGACGTGACGGCCGACATTGCCGGTCGGGGTCGTGATCGCGATCTGCATGAAATGTCCTTCCTTCGGCGGCGCAGGCGGCGCACTTCAAAGTAGGCGCGGAGACGGCCTGAGTTTGTCCTCCTTTCCTGGAAAGGCCGACGATATGCCGGTCGACCCGACGATCGGGACCTCGACCTTGCTCACGCTGCCGCGATCGCGGGCGAGTCGACCGCCGCGGACCCGGCCAAGTGCTTCGACCCGAGAAGCTGACCACCGGCTTCGGGCGTTCCACGACACGCCCGTCCGCTCTGCCGCCAAGCCCGCTCGGTGACGTCGACACTCATGTGCGAGTAGATCACCCGCCTCACGGGTCCCTTCGCGCGGGGAAACGGGGTCGGATGTCGTGGTGGGTGCTACGTTCGGCGCATCGCGCGGTCGATCGTCCGATCTGGCGTGGCACGTTTGACGATTGTGCCTCCGACGTCGAACTTCGGCCGCGCTCCTGGTAGATCGTCCGCATGTCCATCATTGATGGATACCGTCGGCCGATACTCGGTGGTGACGGGGTCCCGGGGCTACGGAGCAGCGGACTCCGGCAGGTTGGGCGGAATGGCCTGGGGGCTCGCACCGATGACCGGTGAGTGCTCGCCGCTCGACCGTTCCCCGACTCGGCCCGCGACCGAGGCAGGTGTCATGGTGGAGGCGAGGATGTCGACGACGGGCAGGATGATCGTGGGTTTCGCCGTCCGATGTGACTACGGACGGTCCTCCTACGAAGAGGTGGCCGTCGAGGTCTCCAAGGCGTTGGGATGTGAGTTTCAGGAGGGTGTCCGCCATCGTTCGTTCGCATTGATGGCGGAGGTACTCGGTGTGACTTTGGCCCTGTCGCCGTGGCGCGGGATGGGTGGGAAGCGGACGCTCCGTCTCGACGGCGAAGTGACGGAGACCGGCTTCGTCGAGCATCCCGGTCCCTTCGATTTCACCGCCGTGGACATCAGCACGTTCCTGGCCGACTTGCTGAATATCCGTACGGGACGGGCATGGTACGTGCCCACACCTGCCGATTACGCGGCCGAATCGGCTCACGCTTTGGCCATCGACGCCGCCCGGGAGTGAGGCGACGGCCTTCGACTCTGCGCCACCCCCTCGGTTGCAGGTGGTTTCGCAGGGTTTCAAGAGGCCTCCGTTTCACGCCCCATGGTGACGGTGATCGCGGGGGCAACCGACCCCAGGTACAGCCGGAGAAGCATCCATCCAGGCGCCGAATCGTCCGGATCCGACGTCGCTGTCGCGAGGTTGTGCAGGATTCGGTTCGGTGGGCCGCCGAAGTCCGCTCATCGGGCGGAAGGCGGTGTCGACCGCAACTTCCCTCGCTCGTGGGCGACTTCGGGTTCAGGCTCGAAGTTTCCCAGGCAGGGCGGGAATATCGACGTCACTGATTCACAGAACCGATTCATTGAATTCGTGCCATCGAATCGAGGCAAGTAAAAATACGCCATAATGCCATCGGTGCGGCCGGCTGAAAATCGTGCTATCAATCGTTTGTCTCTCCGCGCTCTCGCCGAAGCGATCAATGCGCGGACAAGTGCACTCGAAATCGGGGAAGCGCGATGTCATCCATGGTTCGCAATCGTCTCTCACAACGCCTTGCCGCACTCTCCGTGTCGGGAGGATTGCTGGTCGGCGCGCAGCTCGGCACGGCGACGCTCTCGGCCGCCGCCCCGGTTCCCGAGCTGACCTTCGACAGCGGCACCGAGCGACTGAACGTACGCCCGGGCGACACGGAGAACGTGATCGTCAGGGCTCCCAAGGGAGACACGGCCACCTTCACCTTCGACAAGGCACTGGTCGGGGTGACCATCAAGCCAAGCTCCAACTGCTCCGGCGGCGGCCTGGTGTACACGTGCGCGGCCAACACCACCGGGCTCGACAGCGAGTTGTGGAACTTCGCGCTCGCCGCCGGCGCCGGTGTCACGATTCCGCAGAACGTGAACCTGACCGTGGTGGACAAGAACGGCAAGACCGTGAAGGGCACCATCTCGGTGAATCACCGGAGCCAATTGGAGCCGCTGGCCCAAAGCCTCGTCTACGTCGACCCCAAGACGGGCGTTGTCCAGCAAGGCGGCGTCCCATTCAAGGTGACCAACCTGGGAAAGGACCCGAGCCCGGCGTCGTTGAAGATCACCGCCGTTTCCAATGTGCGATTCACGGGACCCTCGACCGGAGACGGCTCGTGCGAAGTGCAACCCACGGTTGTGCAATGCGAGTTCGACGCGATTCCGGGGACCACGGGTCAGGCGGCATTCAAGGTGCCGGCGGTCTTCTCGGGCAAGACACAAGACCTCAAGCTCGAGGTCACCGGTCCGAACTGGCAGCAGGACCCCGCCCGCGCCACGTCCGAGACGCACTACACCAGCGACATCCAGACAACGCCGACCGCTTCACCATCGGCCACGCCCACCGGGACCGGTTCGCCCGCACCCAGTTCGTCCGCCACCCCGACTTCGGACTCCAGCACCTCCGCGGCGCCGGTTCCGGGGGACGACGACGGGGGCGATCTTGCGGAGACGGGCAGTAGCGGAAAGGAAATCCCGCTGATCCTCGCGGGTGCCGCACTTCTCGTGGTCGGCGCCGCCGCCGCGCTGTACGCCAGGCGCCGGCGCGCCTCGGGAATCGCCTGACGACGAGGGCACGCCCGGTGGGGCCGGTCGTCGTGACGAGCGATGGGTAGACCGTCGAGGTTGCCCCGCCCTACTTTCGGCCCCGCATCGGGCGTCGCCCCGTTCGTTCCAACCGTTCGACCACGTCACGGCGCAGCAGGCGACCGAGCCCCGCGCGCTCGATGCGACGCGCCAACACGGCCGTCGTCGTCCCCAGAGCTTCGGCGGTCGCGACGAGGTCCCAGTCGTGCTCGTGCACCCGGCTCAGCAGGTAGCCGCGCTTGACCTGACCGGCCGTGAGCCGGAACGTCTTGCAGTACGCGATGCGCCCCGTGTCGTCGGTGATGGTCTCGCCGATGTGGTTCTCCTCGTTCAGCCGAAAGCCCGGGAGGAACCGCGACAGGGTGAAGGCCCCGAACCGGTAGACCGTCTCCCGCTGATAGGTCACATCGCCGAGCAGCCCCGCAGCCATGACATCGTCGTGAAACCGCGCCCACTCGAGCGACTGGCGCAGTGCCTCACTGCGCAGTTCGGTGAACGAGGAGACGCGGTCGGCGTCGATCGAGGCGGTGAACTCGGGGACACGGTCGACGTGGGTGGCGTAGTGGAGGAGGGTCGCGCCGTACATGTCGTTGAGCAGTGTGGAGTGCAAGGCGCGGTAGTCGGCGGGGTGCGGCACCACGAAGAGACTGGCGAGCGCGTCGGCCACGTACAGTGCGACGCCGCATTGACCGGGATGGATCTCGAAGACGCGAAGCGCGTCGGCGAGCCCCTTCACCCACTCTCCGTGGAACTCGTCTTCGACACGCGGGGACAGGCCGTTGCGGATCGCGGTGTCGGTCCATTCCTCCCATACGTACGTGGGGCCGCCGAAGTGCAGGGCCAGGTAGCCCTCCATGGCCAGGTGCATCGGCAGGAAGCGCAGCCGATTCGGCTCGACCAGGCGGGCCATGCGGCGGATCGCACGAGCCGACACGCCCACCCTGGCCCGGCGCGGATCGGTCGGGCGTTCGTGCACGTGCGTCCCGAATGCCGCCGTCGGATCCTGGCCGTCGCTCCAAGCCGCGACGAACGCGTGGGGGATGAACGACGCGTAGGTGGTGCCGTTGCCCACGTCGACGATCGCGGGATCGCCGGCGGCGTACACCCGACGGTCCAGGCGCAGCCCGGCGATCGGCGTGTCGCGTACCAGCGGTACGAGGCGGACGGCCCCCCATACTTGTGCGGGACGGGTGGTCAGCCCCGCGAGGTCGATGCGGTTCGGAGTCACCATGCCGCCGCTTTCGTGCCGGTCAGGAACTGTTCTTGACGTGTCGTCAGATATCGGTTCAATTCCTCGATGCCGATTCGTCCGGTGGCGAAGCGGGCGAGTTCGGCGAGTGCGGGAGCGTCCTCGGCGTTGCGAATGCCGACGGTGGGTACGTTCGGCGCGAGTCGGCGCACGTCGAAGTTCGTCGCGTCATAGACCGGGTTGAGGTGGACCACGGAGGTGCTCCACGCCGTGTCGAGACGCTCACGCCACACCCTGAGTACCTCCGCCGCCAGTTTCGGAGGCGCGTTGTCCCAGCCGTCGGAGACCACGAGTACCCATTGCGGGGCCGGTTCGAGGGCGTCGAGCAGTCGATCGCCGAGAGGGGTCGGCCCGGAAGGGCGCACCATCAGCGGGTCGCGCGCGCCCGAGGTCCACGACATCGTGTACGACGCGGCGAGAGCCTTGAACACGTAGTGGCACGCGAGCGCCACCGCCAACGGGCGCTGCCGCTTCGCGGTGGACCCGAAGGAGGAGAAGCTGTCGTCGAGCACGGCCGTGACATCGCCCCAGGTGCCGGCCGCCGGCCCCACGGCTCGGCGCGCCGCGAGGGTCATCGCGGTGTGCAACTCGGCGTGCCGCAGGGCGCGTTCGTCGAGAGGGAGAGACAGGACATAGGACGCGAGGCGGGTCGGCGGCATCATGGACAGGTCGGTGCCGAGCGACCCGACTCCGAGTCGCTCCGCCGAGGAACGCAGCCGCAAGCGCTCCAGGCGGGTCAGGCGCGGCTCGATGCGCTCCAGGAACTCCACGCGGCGCACGCCGCGCCGCGCCGCGAAGCCTTCGGCGACCGTGTAGGGGAGGTCGTAGAGAGCGCTCGTCGAGTAGTGCGCCTGCCGCCAACTCTCGAACAGCGGTGTCTCGAACGGTCCGAGCCGACGCGGTGACGCGAACAACAGGGGTGTGAACTCACCCGGCGCAGGCAGGTGCGCGTGCCGTGTCGCGGCCTTCACCCCGGATCGGTATTTGACGGCGTCGAAGACCGGATCGGGACGCGCCGTCACCCAGTCGCGGATGATCGCGCGGGTTCGTCGATTGTTCACCCCCAGCCCGGCCAGTTCCCGAAACAGGCGGTAGACCCGTTGAGGCGCCATGTGCTCCAGCCGCCGGGCGATCAGCGCGCCTTCCCGCCGGCGCACGACTGCGGGCGCTTCGCCCACGGACGACAGCAGCCCTCGGATCATCAGGGCGGCGTTGTGGTCGTTGATGTCGAGCGCGAGGCACGCGGCGTACAGATCACGGTAGTTGCCGAGCATGTAGGCGTGCAGGAATTCGAGCGATCGCCGTTGCTCCGCGGCGCTGTCGCGAAACTCGTGCTGACCGGTGGAGGCGACGGCTCCGTTGACGAACATCAGCACGTCCTCGGCGGCGAGCGACTCGTGACGTTCCACCTCGTGTTCCCCTTTTCGATGGGGCGCGGGGACGAGAAACCGACCGGGGAGTCAGAGGGGCGAACTGCAAAGGATCCGTCTTCGCCCTGCGAAGCGGTGTCGAAAGTCGCACCGAAGTCCCGCGGTCGGTTGCCTGAAGTCTAGCCACATGAGGGAACGGAAGTCGCCCTGTTACATCGCGCTGATGGGCACAGGCCGACCGGCTCGGTGGATCGCGAACCGTTGCCACTGAGGAACCAGGAAGACCTGTGCCCGTTGTCGTTGCCGTCGTGCGTACACTGCTCTCACCCGAGACACGCCTCGGTTCGAGGCGAACGTACCGACGGCCGAAGCCCTTCAACTCTCGGAGCCCCCGGGGCGGAAGCGGTCGGGCAGGCTCCGCCAGGCACGGGCGAAGCCTGGGGGATAGGCGGTGAGCGGAAGCGCGCTGTGGAGTTTCGGGTGGTAGTCGCCGATGACGGGCAGCCGATCGGTGACGCAGGCGGCCGCGAGTATCGTCGCCTGCCGTCGCAGGTGGGTCAGGGCGAAGCGTTCGGCGCCTTCCTCCGTGGTCCACTCCCGGTTCCAACCGTGTCGGTCGCCGTCGAGGGTGGCGTCGCCGGCGAGGCGTTGCAGCCAACGGAGCCATGCGGCGGCCTCCTCCGGCCGGGCCGCCCCCTCGCGGTCCGTGGGACTGCGCAGGAAGCGGTACCACGCGGCGGGGAACCACCACGGTCCGAGCGCGAAGTCCCAGGGCTGCCGTGGGCCCGGCGCAGATGGGGGAGAGGGATCCCAGAACGGCTTGGCCACGGCGCCGATCAGGGTGTCGGGCCCGTCTCGGGGAACGTCCGGTGCGGCGAGAGCCTCGTGCAGTCGATCCCACAGCACCTGCGGATCGACGACGAAGCTCCGCTGATGGGCCGACGGGAGCCGCAGGGGAACCGAACGCGTGACCGATCGGCCGGTGTCCGATTCGACGCTGTGGTGGGGCAGGCGCTCGACCCAGCGAAGTCCGTCGTCTTCGGACCGCAATTCGACGAGGGCCCGTTCGTCGGGCTCCGGCAGCGGAATCGGTATCCCCCTCGCCAGATCGGGCAACGACAATGTGTGTGCGAGCATTTCGTCCTGCCCGTTCGACCGGGAGATGTGGCACAACGTGGTGGAGATGCAGAATTTGCCGCTCTCGGCGACCGCGACGCCGGGGCCGCTGGTGCCCAGTCGGATGTGGTCGGCCTGCACGCCGGCCAGGCCGGGTGCGTGGAGCGTGAGTCGACACAACTCCGCTCTCGACCCGGCGATTTCCGTGACAACGACAAGGTGATCGTCGAAGAACTTCATGTATGGCACGCCCGTCACGTAGTCGGCCCGCTCGTTTGTCAGCGGGACGGCGATGTGTCGATGTGGTTCGTCGAAGTGCACCCAGCCCTGGATCCGGGGCAGGTCCGTCAGACCGTCGCCCGCGAGCCTGAGCCACACGGCGACCCACGTGTCACCGTCCTCGTCGGGAGGGAACGTGTGCCGTTGGACCCAGGCGACGCGGTCCCGGTCTACGACCCCCGCCATGACTTCGATCGCGTACCCGTCCGGTGGTCCCGGCGTAGCCGCGTCACGGTCCTCGCCATCCCACCACCACGCCGGAGGTGGGAACTCGCGCAAGGGGCCGTCGATTCCCAAGGCGTGCCCGATCACGGTGAGCAGGTCTTCAGGCACCGGCCGCACGATCCCTTGTGCTCCGATCGCCGCCGCCTTCCAGCTCCGCCAGGAACGCGCTTGCCGAAGCGGCCTCGACGGCGTCGATCCGCTGGTAGATCGAGACCGCAGTCCGCATGTCCGCCAGTGCGGCGACCCGGTCGCCCATTCCCGCCAGCGTGCGGGCTTTGCCCTCCAGGGCCCGTGCCTCTTGCGCCCCGCTGCCAACGGCGCGGGCCAGTTCCAGGGCCTCCCGAAACGTTGTCACGGCCTCTGCGGGACGCGACGACTCGGTAAACAGTGTGCCGATGCTGTTCAGAACCTCGGCTTCCGACCACAGCTCGCCGCATTCTCGTAACAGGTGCAGGGACTGCTCGAACAGGTCGGCGGCGGCCGGATATTCCCC
This sequence comes from Embleya sp. NPDC001921, assembly GCF_053594475.1. Lineage (NCBI taxonomy): Bacteria > Bacillati > Actinomycetota > Actinomycetes > Kitasatosporales > Streptomycetaceae > Embleya > Embleya sp. NPDC001921. The sequence goes on along the minus strand of NZ_JBSFEO010000033.1, from coordinate 113,004 downwards.
GCCGGTCAGCCGTACTCGGCCCAGTTCGTGGAGGAGGAGAGCCCGCGCGAAGGACTCGTCGGAGTCGGTCAGGTCCAAGGCCCGCTCCAGCAGGTCCACGGCTGCCTGACCCCCGGTCGCCAACTGCGCGCAGTCCAGTTCCAGGTCCAGGCGGATGGTGATCTGCCCGGACAGGTCGCCGAGGTCGAGGTACAGGTCCAGGGCATGCTTCAGCAGGCCGGCGGCGGAAGGGGAGTCCCCGCACATCCCCCGCGCCAGGCCCAGTTCGCGGAGAGCGTCGGCCTGCGCGAGCGGATCGCCGAGGTCGGTGTACAGCTCCAGGGCCCGCTCCAACAATTCGGCGGCGGTCTGGTGGTCCCGGGCCTCCGACCTCACTCGGCCGAGATCGCTGAGGGCGCCTGCCGGCCCAAGGCGGTCGCCGATGCGGTGGGCGATGTCGGCCGCTTGTTGGTGGAGGCGGGCGGCTTCCGGCCAGGGACCGTACAGTCGCCGGAACGCGGCCAGGGCTGCGGTGGTGCGGATCACGTGTGTGGGGCGATCGTGGCGTGCGGCGTGGTCGAGGCAGGCGATGAGATTGGGTTGCTCGGCGCGCAGCCAGGCCAGCGCCGCGTCGCGATCGGGCAGGGCGGGACCGGTCACCCGAGGCTGCGAAGGTTGTCGAGGGCGAGGGATGACGTCGAAGAATTGGGCGGCGGCCTCGGCGGTGTGTTGGTAGTGGTTCAAGAGCCGGGTGAGGGCCTGTTCGCGTGTTTCGCGCGGATCGCGGTGCGTGGCGAGGGTGTGGGCGTAAGCGCCGAGCAGGTTGTGGAATCGGTAGCGGTCGGCGGTGGTGCCGGTGAATCCGGTCACGAGATGGGCGGCGTGGAGTGCCGCCAGTTCTCGGCGGGCGCGGGTGAGAGGGACGTCGGCGAGGGCGGCCGCCGCGTGGGCATCGATGTCGGGGCCGGGGTGCAGGCTCAGGCGGCGGAACATGCGGCGCAGGGAGGGCGGCAGGCCGCGGTAGGACATCTCGAAGGCCGCCGCGATGGCAGGGTCTCCGTGGGCCGGTTCGGCGTGGCGGTCCTTGATCTTCGCGAATTCCTCGGCGCAGTCGGCCGGGTTCCATTCCGTGCGGGTCGCGATTCGTCCGGCGAGCAGGGTGATGGCGAGGGGGAGATGTCCACCGAGGTGGACGATCTTCTTCACGGCGCGCCGGTCGACCGTGGGCGGGTGGCGAGCCAGGGCGGTGAAGAGGAGGACTGCGTCGTCTTCGGGTAGGACGTCGAGTTCGATGGTGTCGCTGACATCGAGTTCGGACAGGTGGTGGCGGCTGGTGACCAGGACCAGGCAATTGTCGGCGCCGGGGCCGGGGAGGAGCGGTGCGACCTGCTCGGCGTCGGCGGCATCGTCGAGGACGAGCAGCACTCGGCGTCCGACCAGGCGGTCGCGCCACAGCGCGGCGCGCGCGCCCGGCGTGTCGGGGAGGTGGGCGTTGTGCAGGCCCAGCCCTTCCACCAGGAGGTGGGCCAGGACGGCGGCCGGGTCGGCCGGGTTGTGGTTGAGGGTGTGTGCGTGCAGCCGGACGAGGTACTGCCCGTCGGGGTAGCGGTCGGTCAGGAGGGCGGCGGCGTGGGCGACCAGAGCCGTCTTGCCGACACCGGGCACACCGGTCACGGCGAGGACTTCGACCGCCTTCGGCCCGATCGCCGCGTCGGTGTCCCCGGCGGCGGCCAACAGCCGGTCCAACTCCGCGCGGCGGCCTATGAACTTGGTCATTGCTCGCTCCGGGGTCCATGTCGTGGTCGGCGGCGTCTGCCTCTGCCTCGATCGAGCCGTGCCGGCTACCGAGGACTCAGTGCGTACGCACGCTCGATGGTCTGGGCCATCGTGTTGCCGGCGGAGTCGCGAGTCGTGGTGCGCAAGGCGACGAAGTCGCCGTCGCCCGAACCCGGGGGCGGGAGCACGGCCACGAAACGTCCGCCGCCAACGGGCATGGAAGTCAGCCGCTGCCACGTCGTACCCTCGTCGAGCGAAGCCTCGATCGACGTTGTCCGCACGCCTGCGGTGTTCGTGCCCTCGACGGTCATCCGCAGCACGGACGGGCGACCCCTCGGAACGCGGTCGTCGGTCCCGAACTCCCCGTCGACCCGAGTCGCGAACAGCGGGGCCACTTCCTTCGCACACTCCTGCTCGCTGGGCCGCGACGACACGAAGGTCCACTCGGCCCGGACCCGGGTCGCGGTCACCGCCTTGTCGCGCTGGGCCTCCAGACGCATCGTGTATCGCGCCGGGCTCGAGAGCAGACCGCCGAGTTCCGCCGAGGACGGGGTGTCACTGGAGGACACCTCCAGGCCGTCCCGAAGAAGCGTGACCCGACCGGTCCAGGGCCCTGCGGTCGCCGATCCGGCGTGCCCCGGGGTCGACGCTGAGAAGGGATGGATCTCCGCGTAGATCGCGTCGCCGCACCGGGCGCTCGCGACGACCGGCGAGAAGGCGGGTGCGTTCCACCTCTCGACCGTGCGTCGACCGGGAACGTATCCGGTGGCGGGACCCACTTCGTATCCTGCGTCGGACTGGAGATATCCCGACCATGTCAGGTTCGGGCCGGCCGAGAAGTACTCGGTCATGGTGCCCGGGATCGCGACGTCGTGGAACCATCCCGAGCCGTATCCGCTCTTGTCCAACTCCGACAACCGGGAGAGCGTACCCGGCATCGAATCGTTGTCACCGTGGATCCGCGTCTGTACCTCGGCGAGGTCGCGGGTGCGCACCCGGTAGGACGGATCGCTCGGAATACCACCCTCGTGCAGGAGCGTCAGGTTGTACGCGGTTCGCGCGTCACTGCGGAATTCGCGCATGACGAGCGAGTACGACCTGGATGTGACCTTCTCGGTCGGGACCGCGTACAACAGGGTCGTGGGGTCGGTGGCGGCAATGGCGCCCTCCTGCGACACACCCGCGATCGTCTGGGCCAACGACAGGCGTCGTAAACGCAGGCCCGCGGCGGAGTTGTCGAGGTCGACGGTGACCGGCATGCCCGCTCGGGCGTCCAAACCGAGTGAGACGTTCTGCGAAACGGTCACCTCGGGGACGCCGGCGATGGTCCAACTTGCCGCGTCCTCGCCGGCCGGAGTGCGGATCATCGAGTCCGCCGCGTACCGGCCCTTCGGAACTCGAACGACGAGGGAGTCGCCCATGGGGGTGGGCCGGAAGGACTCGCCGGTGTGGAGGTCGACGAGCCGTACCGCGCTCGTCCGGGGCAGAGCACCGTTGCGATCACGCACGTCGAAGGTCACGTCGTACATCTCGGACTCCGCATAGGCGCTGATCGGAACCCGCACGATGCGACCACTCGCACCGGTTGCCAGCAACGTCGCCCCCAAAGGTGCCTGCCCGGCTGCGGCTGCGGTGAAGGTCACCGTGACGTGGGCGGTTCCGTGGGCGGGCACCGTGACCTGCGCGCTGTCGACGGCTATCGGGGCCGCTCCGTCCACGCGCAGGTCGAGCGTTTCCGGCGTGTCGCCGTCGTTGCGGAGGGTCAGTGGGTGCGTGAGGGGGTTCGCATGCGGCCATTTCGAGAACAGGGAGAGGGTGCTCTGCTCCGCGAATACGTTCTGGGTGACGGCGCGGGTGACGTCGACGCGACCGGCACCCTGGGCGAATACAGCGGTGTCGGGCGTGGGTTCGGCAGTCCCGACCAAAGCGGCCTTGAGACGATCCGCACGCCATGTGGGGTGCTGTTGCGCGAGCAGCGCCGCCGCGCCGGCGACATGGGGAGTCGCCATCGAGGTACCGCTCAGGCGGGTGTGGGACTCGCCGATGGGCACACCGGCGTGCGTGTCGGCCGCGCGGGCCGCGGCGATGGCCACGCCCGGCGCGGTCACCTCGGGTTTGAGCGCCTGGTCGCCCAGGCGTGGTCCCGTGCTGGAGAACGGGGCGACGGACCCGTCGCGGTCGATCGCACCGACGGTCAACGCCGCGGTGGCGGCACCCGGGGCGCTCACCTTCCCACCGAACAAACCGTTGTTGCCGGCGGCGACCACGAACAGCGTGCCCGTGGAGGCGGTGAGCCGGTCGAGAGCGAGAGACATCGGGTCCTTGCCGTTACCCGGCCCGGATCCCAGGCTCATGTTCACTACGCGGGCACCGTTGTCGGTCGCCCATTGCATCCCGGCGATGATGCGGGATTCGCTGCCGAAGCCCTCGTCGTCGAGCACCTTGCCGATCAGCAGGGTGCTGTCGGGTGCGACTCCCTTGTACGGGCCGGAGGTCGTACTCGATCCGCCGGTGACGATCGAGGCGACGTGGGTGCCGTGTCCGTTGCCGTCCCGGACCCCTTGCGCGTTGTCGGTGAAGTCGGCGGACTGCGCCACCGCGTCGACGAGATCGGGGTGGGTGGCGTCGATTCCCGTGTCCAGGACCGCGGTTCGCACGCCTTGTCCGGTGTGGCCGGCCTGCCAGGCCGAGGGTGCGCCGATCTGCGGCACACTGAGTTCCAGATCGGCCGCGACCCTGCCGTCGAGCCAGATCCGGGTGATCCCGGGGGCCGCCGCCCGGGTCTGCGACGATCCCGTGGTGACCGACTGCCAGAACTCGCCGGCGGTCGACTTGGGCTCGGCCACGGCACGCGCGCCGATACTGGGCAGTTCCCGGCCCGGTCCCCCTCTGAGGGCCCTTTGATCATCGGACTGGATGATCAAGGGAATGGTGGGTCGTGACCGGTCGTCGTAGCGTGCGCGGAGCAGACCGGTCACATCGAACAGCCGGGCGTCCAGGACGCCTTGGTCCATCAGGGCAAGTGCGTCGGCCGGCAGCACGGACACCGACGTCCCGCTCCGCCATTGCGTGAACGCCATCCCCGCACGGCCGGGGCCGGGCTCGACGGACACTCCCGTGACACGTCCCCCCGAGAGCCGATCGACGCGGACGCGATCGCCGGTCACCAATGTGACGTTGTCGTGGGCGTCGCCGGTCTCCGCTCGACCGGTCGGTGTCCGGTTGCCCGGCGCCGATGGTCCGACGGCCGACGCGCCGCCGCCGGACACCAGCGTCGCCGCGAGCGCGATCGCCGCCAATCCGAAGCCTGTCGACGTCTTGCCGGATCGCCTTCCGTACCGATGCACGGCATCCTTTCGTGGATCGTTGAGCGGCTGTACTCGGCCGCGGTCTGTCGTTGAGTGCGCGAGCGACGACGTATCCATCGCGCCCGGGGTCAGGACATGCCGATGGCGCGTTTCCGGCTCCACCCGTGCGTCGCCTGCCCGAAGCGGGTGCGCCGTCGGGCGGCACCGCCTCTATCGGCGGGTCGACCGGGGATAGCGGTCGAGCACGGTGCCGTCGGCGGTGTAGCCGACGACGGTGATCCGTTTGGGGGGTACCGAGAGCGTGGGAGGCGCGGCGGGATCGACCGGGTCCTGAGGGACCTGGAGATGGAAAGCGGCCCATCCGGGTGCACCGTTCAGCGTGACCACGTTGGCGCGAAGCGTCCTGCCATCCTGTTCGATGGTCACCGAGTCCAGAGTTCCCGTGCCCCGGTAGGTCCCCACGTAGAGGGTCGTGTTCAAGTCGCCGAGGGCCCGAGACGTGAACGAAAGCGGGGCGTCGCTCGAGGACAACCGGTTTCGGTGCTCCAGCAGCTGCGTTGTTCCGGTCCACACGACCGTGATGATCTGACCGTCCGAGGTCAAAGTGATCGTGCTGCCCTGCCCCACGTCCACGCGTTCCCCCGAGGCGACGACCCGAGGTCGCTGCGGAGCCGTCTCCGTCGGAGCGTTCGTGGTCACGGGCGTTGCCGTCGTGGCGGCGGGAGAGGTCGAGGTCTTCGTCGACGTCGGGTCGAGTCCGACCGTCAGGACGGACGTGATCACCACTACGCCCAAAACCGTTCCTCGGGTCGCGCGCCGACGCCGGCGCAGCCCCTTCGCGCGCCGGACCACGGTCTCCACCGGGGCGGGGTGTGGAGGAAGGTCGGTCGTGGCCGTCCGCAATACGTGCAGGATTCGGTCGTCGTCCGTCATGTGCGAGTGGGCCTTTTCAACGTGTCCGGCTCCTGTCGGCGGTCGGTGTCTCCCGACCCGCCGATCAGGCCTGTGAGCGTGGCGTCGCCACGAAGCTTGGCCAATCCCCGGGTGACCTGGCTGCGTATCGTCGACGGCCGAGTGCCGAGAACTTCCGCGGCCTGCTCGTGGCTCATGTCGTCGAGGTAGCACAGAGCGATCGCGGCGCGCTGGCGGACGGGGAGTCGGGTCAGCGCGTCCATGATCACCCGGCGGTCCTCGAATCGGAGCGTGGTGTCGCTCGTCGAAGACTCCGGTGGGCGATTGGTGAACCACTCGCGAACTCGGCGCCGGCGCAGGCGGTCCGTGTTGTGATGGAACATCATCTGCCATACGTAGTTGTCCATATGGTCGCTGCGCCGCACGCGATCCCACTTGATGTAGACGCGTGCGAGCGTTCCCTGCGCGAGTTCCTCGGCGTCGTGATGGTTGCCGGTGAGCGTGTAGGCGGTGCGCAGCAGCCGAGGCCAACGGCTGACCATGAAATCGCGAAATTGCTGTTCGAGCTGGTCGTTCAAGCTTCCTCGCCCGGAAACGTGTGCTGTGGTGGTCGTGCCGGACGTACGGGTTCGAACCACCTCGGGAGCGGACGGACGGTCCCATCCACTTCTCAAGACGCCTGTCGCACGGCGCGTGTTGCTCGGGGCCGAGAATCTCTCGCGCCGTCGTCGAATACGTCGATCCGACCACGCCGATTGCGCGAAGTACGCGTCGGGTGGTGCGGCTGTACGGGATCGCGATCGGGCGGAGCGCAGGGTCGGCCACCCCGGACCGAGGGCGACCGACCCCGAGGATTGATCAGTTGCCGTTTTCGCCGGTCGGTGAACCGTCGGAGACGGTCGGGAGGTCGGTGGGGTCGGTCCTGTGTGTGTAGCCCGGAATCGGGAGGCTTCCCCCCAAGTGCGTGTGCACCTTGGCGGCGATGTCCTCGATGTCCCGCACGCCGGTGGCCATGTTCGCCTTGTCCGCGGTCAGTACGACCACCCCGTAGTCGTGTCCGCGCCCGGTGAAGGCGCCGAGGCTGTGCACGCGCCAGCCTCCGGCGGAACGCTGGAGCCACCCGTTCTTCACGTGCACAATGGCGTCGCTCGGGGCGCCGGCGGGCGTTCCCCATCGCTGCGCGGGAATCACACGGTTCATCAGGTCCAGCGCGTATGTGCGGGAATCCTCGTCCAGGACCGGGTTGGTGGAGGTGAGCAGCCTCGTCAGCCTGATCTCGTCGGCGGCGTTGATCCGGGTGAGCCCCCAGTACCCTTCCGCGTCGGGCACGGTGTTCGCCATGCCTGCCGAGTGCAGGAAGTCGTTGATGCGGGGCAGCCCGAGCTGTCGCCACAGGGTGGTCGTCGAGTCGTTGTCCGACTCGGTGATCATCTTTTCGGCGAGTTTGCGTTCGGTTTCGGTCAGGTCGCGGTGCTCGTCCTGGGCGGCGCGCAGGAGCGTGCCCAGGACGATGACCTTGACCACGCTCGCGGAGTCGTAACTCCTGTTCGCGTCGTAGGAGCACTCTGTGTCGGTCGTGCGGTCGTACAGGGCCAGGGAGGTGCGTCCGGCCTGCGCCTCGATCACATCCGTGAGGTCCTTGGCCAGGCGTTCGGAGAGGAGCCGGTCCGCGGATGTGCAGACCACCTTCGCGCTCGGCCAATCGGCCGATGTTCCTCCGCTCGTACTCGCCGTCGCCGGATACGCGGTCGTCGCGACGGAGACCAGCGTCGCGACGACCATCCCCATGGTGAGTGTGTGTCGCTGGCGGCCCGGGACGGGCGTGCGCACAGACATGTCGAACTTCCCTCTTCACAGTGAGGTGAGCCGGAGCGAGGAGGCCCGGCGACACCTTCGTCGATTGCCGGGACACGAAGGCGTCTTCGCGCCCGAACTCCGGAAGGCGGGTCATCGCCTTCGCCGATAGACGTTGCCGAGACCTGCACCCGCTGCTCACGCGGCCGGCTTGTTACCGAACCGCGACAGCGACGATCCCCGGTGCCCGATCGGCGGCACGACCGTGTGCGATCCGTGGTCGACCGGGTGTGCATCGGATGCGTGTGTCGACCGCGGTCGCTCGGGTACGGAGGCGAGGGTTCGACGCGGCGACGGGTTTCTCCAATGCGTGTACCCCCTCGCGCCGAAGGATGTTACGCAAACGGATACCGACGACCATCCGCGTCCCGCCGCTGATGCCCAGGGAGCGTCGGGCTTGTGCGACGCCGGGAAGGAGTGGCAACCGATGCGAACGGCTCGCGAATTCGGGTACGTGATCTCACCGGAAGTGGCCTTGCGCAGCCTGAACCTGGAGGCCCGCTTCGGACATCTCCGAGGCCGACGGAACCGTGCCAAATGGCTTTGCTACACGGGCGCTCTCGCGTCAACCGCAGGAGCCCTCCTGGCGCTCTCCAAGGCTCCTCGCGGGCATCTGCCGGAGGCGATCGACGCGATGCTCTCCATCGCCTTCTTCGTGGCGGTCTCGGTCCTCGCATTTCTCCTCCTCGCGCCGCAGCGTTGGTTGCCCGTGTCCCCGTACGAGATCCTCTCCAGATACCACTGGGAGGTATGGCCCTGTGTCGTCGAGGTCGGCCTCCCTCCGACGATTCGATTGATGCGTCCGGACGGCAGCCTGTGCGCGAGACTCCACCCCCGTTGGTCGCAGCAGGTTCTCGCCGAGGCGGGCCTGCACGAGCTGACCCATGTGTGGTTCGCGGGCGACCTGCGCTTCGGTGGTGTCGTCGCGTCGCCGGGTGGTGCCTTGCCCGTCCTGGCGCCCGCCGGCGAGTATCCAGGGCGCGCACCGATCGAACCCGGAGCCGACGAAGGAGACGATCGGAAGGCCCTGTACGCGGGCATCTATTCGCGCAACCCCAGAGTGAAAGGGTGGGGAAAGGTTCCTTGACCCTTCCATCGGCGGCACCGTCTTTGCCGGGGAACGCCTTCACCGGCTCACCGAAGCCACCCCAATGGGGCCTCGGGACACGCGGGTTGCCGGCCATGACAGTGTGACGAAGGCGGCGGGGAGATCTCTTCCCGAGAGCCCCACCGTGCCTTGCCGCAGAGCCGGTTCGCCGTTCACAGCCACAGCGCGATGGCGACGACCGTGCCGAAGGCGACTATGACCACGCGCAGCGGACCGGGCGCGAGTCGGCGCGCGACGCCGACTCCGACGTGGCCGCCGATCAGGCTGGTCACGGCCATGATCGCGGCCGCGCTCCACTGGACGGGCCCGAAGACCGCGAAGAACACGGTCGAGCCGACGCCGATCACCAGGGACAGCACGTTCTTGAGGGCGTTGACCTGGTGGAGTCCTCGATCGAGGAGCAAACCGAGGACGGCGAGCATCATGATGCCGATGCCGGCCCCGAAGTACCCGCCGTACAGACCCACGACGAACTGGATCGGGACGACGAGGCGTCCGTCTCGGCCTTCCGTTCGACGGTGCGCGACGGCGCGGGCGAGTCGCGGTTGGAGCGCCAGCAGCAGGCAGGACGCGAGAACCAGGCAGGGGGCCAGCGCGTCGAAGACGTCGGCGGGGCCGATCAGCAGCAACGCGGCCCCGGCGACCCCGCCGAGTGCTCCGGCCGAGGCCAGGCGGGGGAGTCCTCGGGTCTGGCTTCGTATCTCGTTTCGATAGGCGACCGTGCCCCCGACGTATCCGGGGAGCACGGCGACCGCGTTGGTCACATTGGCGGTGACCGGGGGATATCCCACGGCCAGGAGCGCGGGGAAGGACACCAGGGAGCCGCCGCCGGCGATGGCGTTGACCAGGCCGGCCATCAGTCCGGCGACGGCTACCAGGACGAACTCCGCCCAACCGGTCACGACGGCGAGGCGACCGCGCCGACCTCGCTGGCGAGTCGGCCGATCCCCTCCACCGCGACCGCCACCGTGCTGCCTGGGCGAAGGAATCGGCCGGTTCCCCAGGCCACGCCCGGTGGCGTGCCGGTGCCGATGACGTCGCCGGGTTCCAGGGTCAGGCCGGTGCTGATCCCGGCGATCAGCGTCGCCACATCGAAGATCATGTTGGCGGTGGTGTCGGACTGGCGGATCTCGCCGTCCACGGTCGTCTCGATGGTCAGGTTCTGTGGGTCCGGTATCGCGTCCGCGGTGACCACCCACGGTCCCAGGGGGGCGTATCCGTCGGCGGACTTGCCGACGAACCACTGCTTGTGGCGCTGTTGTCGGTCGCGAGCGGTGACGTCGTTGAGGATGGTGTAGCCGAAGACGTGGTCCAGTGCTCGTTCGCGACGGATGTGACGGCCCGACTTCCCGATGACCACGGCGAGTTCACCCTCGTAGTCCAGTTGTTCGGTGAACTCCGGGTCCCAGGGGATGGTCCCGCCGTGCCCGGCGAGGGCGGTGTGGGCCTTGGTGAACCAGATCGGCTCGTCGGGGATCTCGAACCGCACCCCTTCGGCGTACGCGCCCTCGCGCACGTGCTCGACGTAGTTCTTGCCGACGCACAGGACGTTCTTGGGCGGGCGAAGGATCGGTGGGAGCAGCCGTGTCCCGGCCAGCGATCGCAGCCGCCCGCGCAGGAGTTCCGCCTCGGCGGGGGCCAGCGGCCGCGCGATCAGGACCGCGACGTCGGTGGCGTCCTCGCGCCCGGGCAGGGAGCGGACCGGGGCGAACCGGTCGTCCTCGACCAGGGCCGCCGACGTGGTGCCGTCGTGGGAGACGGTGGCGAGCCTCATCGTCGGTCCTCCCGCGGAGGCACCGCCGCGACGGCGCTCATCTCCAGCTTGAGCCGCGGATCCACCAGGCGGGACACCTCAAGCAGCGTGCCGGCGGGGAATCGGCCCTGGAAGTAGGGGGCCATGACCTCGCCGATGGCGTCCTGGTCGTTCATGTCGGTGACGAAGGTGTCGGTGCGGACGACGTGCGCCCACGTGGCGCCCGCCGCTTCCAGGCAGCGGGTCAGGTTGTCCATGACCAGCCGGGTCTGGAGGCGGACGTCCTCGGGAGGGTCGAGTTCGCCGTGCTCGTGCGGGTGTTGGTGGTACAGGGGGAGTGCGGTCGCACCGGAGAGGAACAGGAGATCGGCGCCCGCACTCACCCGGATGACCGGGGTGTAGGGCATGAAGAAGTCGGTCTTCTCGACTTCGACGGGCGAGTGGGGGAAGGTCACTGGAGGGCTCCGGTGCTTTCGATGGCGACGTTGTCGGCATAGGGATCGGCGGGCATCGGGCCCTGCTTGATCTCCAGCAGGCGGGTACCGTCCTCCAGCGTCTCCACGGAGTGCCCCTCGTAGAGCAGGACGAGGTCGCCCGACCCCAGGGTCACGTGTGCCACGTGTTCGCCCTCGCGGGTGAAGATGCCGATGGAGGCCCGACCGCCGAGGCAGATCATCACCTGGTGGCGTGTCTCGCTCTGCGGCGCCACGTCGTTGATGTGGTAGTGCGGGCGGACGTACGCTCCCGCGGGTCGCGCGAGCACGGTGAGCTGCAACGGCAGTTCGTCGGAGGTCAGGTGGGCCTTGGTGGTTCTCTCCAACTCGGGGCTGGCCACCCGGTAGTGCCGGGCGAGCCACTCCCGCTCCTCGGCGGTCTCGAACGTGGGCGGGTAGGCGGCGAAGTCGTCGAAGTCGGCGCGGACGACGAGTCCGATCCGGCGTCCGTCCGGCGCGAGGAATTCTTCGGCGGCGCTCATGAGATGCTCCCGATCGGTCGAAGCGGATTGCTTTCGGTGGTGAGGGTCTTGTCGACGACGGGGGATTCGTCGCCGGTGGCGAAGGTGGTGGCGGTGATCAGGGCGCCGGAGCGGACGGCGCGCAGCGCGCTCACGCCCTCCAGGGCCAGATAGAGGAACCCTCCGGCGAGCAGTCCGGCCGGATAGGCGAGGTCGGCTCCGTGCAGCCGCTCGGAGACCGAGCCGAACAGGGCGTTCAAGGCCCCGCCGCGTTCGCCGAGTTCGCTGCCCAGGGTGGTGTTGGAGAACGGCAGGCACAGTACGTAGCCGGCCACCAGCGACACGAACGCGTTCCAGCGCCAGGGCAGGGAGCTCACGGGCGCGGTCGCGGCCCTGATCATCTCGTCCCCTCGCGGCCTGCGCCACAGGTACACCGCCCAGATCCCGACGAACGGGCCCACCCAGTAGGTGGCCAGGAGGATCAGATTGGTGGCCTTCTCGGCGAGGTCGCCCGCGTTGAGGTAGAGGGTCAGGCCGAACGCGACCACGGCGACGACGGCGGTCATCACCGGCCGGGGCAGTCGGACCCCGGAGGCCAACATCTGGAGACCGGCCGAGTACTGCGCGACGGTGGCGTTGGCGACCACTCCCAGGTATAGGGCTACCAGGACCAGGGCGCCCCCGGCGCCGCCACCCATCAGCGAGTCGATCGAGGCCATCGGCGCCGCACCGCTCAGCAGCGCGCCCGCGGCCAGACCCAGGATCTCGATCCAGACACAGGCCAGCGAGATCCCTCCGAACACCGACCAGAACAGTCGCCGGGGTCGCACACTCGCGGGAAGGTAGCGGCAGTAGTCGGGGGCGTTGTGTGCCCATCCGAAGGCGAAGCCGAAGCACACGGCGGCCAGGAGACCGAACGCGCCCCACGCGTTCGGGCCCGAGACCGAGTGCGGAATCGACACCTGGTCCGCTTTGGTGATCACGACGACGGTCACCGCGACGAAGCCCGCGCCGACCACGACGACCATCGCGTGTTCGAACAGGTGCATGACCCGATAGCCCGCCACGCTCACCGCGGCCTCCAGCGCGAAGACCAGGGCGATGGCGACGTATTCGTTGAGACCGAAGGCGACCTGGAGCGCCTCGGCGCCGAAGATCGCGCCGAGTGCGATGAACGCGACGCTGGTGAAGGCGGCGATCGGCCCGAGCACCATGATGCCCCGCCCGAACGGGGACCGGGCCTGGGCCAGTGTCGCCAGGCCGGTCGTCGGTCCGGTCAGGCCGAGCGCGGCCGGCCCCAGAGCCCCGAGCATCGTGCCGACGACGATCGCGGCCGCGGCCTGCCCGAAGCCGAGACCGATGAAGTCGGTCGCGCCGAGGGCTCCCAGGAAGAACGCGGTGGGGACCAACTGGGCCGCGAACCAGAGCAATCCCACCCGCCCGACGGACCCATGCCTGTCGCCGTCCGGCACGGCCTCCAGCCCTCGTCGCTCGAGGACCTCGCTCGCTCTGTCGTCGGGGTCGTCCTGTCTGACGTTCATGACGTTCGCCTCCTGATCGAAGGACGGCGTGACCGGGACCGAGGGCGAGACGTGCGCCGTCGGCGGTGGTTCAGTCGTCCGACTGGGATGTGTGACGCTCGTACACCCGCGCCGCGCACATGACATGGCGACCGGCGATCTCGTCGGCCGCGTCCGGGGTGCCGGCCGCGATCGCGTCGAGCAGTTGCGCGTGTTGCACGAGTGCCTCCCGTGCCCACCGGGTGTCGTGCAGGTTGCTCAGGCTGGAGACCGCGATGCGATCCCACAGCCGCCCCAGTGCCTCCTCGAGCAGCGGGTTGCCGCTCAGCGTCGCGATCGCCCGGTGCAGTTCGAGGTTGGCGCGCGTCATCTCCGGGAGGTCCAGCGTGCGGGTGGCCTCCTCCATCGCGCTCGCCGTGCCGCGCAGCGCCACGATCTCGGACGGGGCGATCTCTCCGGCCGCCTGCCGCTCGGCCGACAGCCGAGCGGCCAGCGACTCCAACGAGGCGCGGAGCCGGTAGGAGTGCCCGACGTGCGCGGCGGGCAGCGACGCCAGGACCACGCCACGTCCGCTGGGCCGGACCAGGCCGTCCGCCTGCAACCGGCGCAGGGCCTCGCGCACAGGCGTGCGGCTGACCCGGAGCTCCTCGCTGAGCTCCAGCTCCGCGAGGCGATCACCCTGTGCGAAGCGCCCGGACAACATCAGTGCCCTGAGCTTGCGGTAGGTGGCCTCGCCGGCGCTCAGCTCGTTCGTCGATTCGGTGCGCTCCGTCGTCATGCATGCAATGTATACATTGCATGCCGAGAGGACAATGGGGTGACGCACATCGGATGACAACGCAGGAAACGGCCGGTGCCCATCGGCCCGCACGCGACCGGACGCGGTCCAGGAACCGTCACCCAGGCATCAAGGCCGGTTCAGTGGTGGGGACGCACCCGCTTCGGACGGCGCGCGACACCTCGACCCGCTCCGTCGACTCGTCGTGCTCGCCGGGTCGCGCGACCGACCCGGCGCGAGTGGCGTCCCATCCCGGCTGCCACGTGCTCTCGGGGCACCTCATGGAGAGGCTCCCGTCTTCGAGACACCGTCCTATCCGTCTTCCGCGGGCAGGTCGACGCTGTCGCGTTGCTTCCGCGGAAGCGCCCGTACCGCCCACGTCGCCGTGACGCACGCACCTGCGACAACGTAGAGAATCAAGGTCCAGGTCATTCCGACCCGCGACCACCAACCCAGGTCCTTCGGGTGATCGTCCCGGTGGTGCTTCGGCGCATCCTGGCGGAGGGGCGGAGATGTGGGTGGTCCATCGAGCGATCCCCCGTTGTCGACGGCGCCGGCCGGCGTGGCGCTGAGGGGAGTGAGGGTGCTCTCGTCGGTGGGCGCTCCCGTTCGCAGGGTTTGTGGACCCGGCGAATCACGAATGGCGGGGGATGTCCTGGTCCCACAGCCGTGATCACGACCACCGCGATAGGGCGAACCCACTTTGTAGTCGCCGCCCTTGGGAACGGTCAGCCGTGTCCACTCGCCGATGGGCCGGACACAGCCACCGTCCATCGAGAGCCAGGGCGAGTACACCACGCGCAGCGTGTAGGAACCGGGAGCCGGAATGTGCACGATGATCTCGGCCTCGTCGGCCCGCAGCACCTTCGCGGGTTCGTCGATGAGAGGCACCGCGTCCAGGACGTGGTAGACGGTCCACTCGCCGTTGCCCCACACCGGCCTCAACCAGGTGGGGCCGGAGCGCACGATCCGAGCCTCCTCCCGCCCCGAGCTGTCGGGCGTTCCGGAGTTCAGCACGACGAACTCCACCGCCCAGAGTTTCAGCCAGGCGTGGTAGGTGTCGGGCGTGAGGGTGCCGTCGTAGAAGAGGCGACCGCGTTCGACATCGAGCTGACGGTTCCAACCACGCGCCAGGTTGAAATGCGGTGCCAAGACCGCCGCTTCACGATGATCACGGTTGGGAACAACCTCGATCCGTGTGCGCTCCGCCCCGCGCAGGCGCAATTCTCGGACGACGTCATCGGTATGTCCATGCCAGGAAGGTACGGTGGCCGTGACCCGGAGATCGCGAACGGTCGCGTTGAGGATATGCATGGTGGTCAAGACCAAGAACGTGATGCCGAACGCGTGGACAACCCGCCGGCGACCGTTCGAGCCCGCCCACCGCGCCGTGAGGGCGGCCAGGAGAAGAGGCGGTCCGAATGTCGCGGCCAAGCGCACGACGTTGGTCCCGACCGGCGAGGGTATGAGGTAACACAGGACCACGCCCAACGCGTATACGGCGGAGCCGACGCGCGGTAGACGCCACTCGCGGGGAGCCGTGACGACAACCGCGACGCAGACCGCGAGCGGCATCAGAAGTCGCTCCCCCGGCATCGGCTGCTCGCCGTGAAAGGGAAACAGGAGCGACGCCGCGGCCAGTGTCGCGCAGGGGGGCAGGATGAGCGGCACAGCTCTCGACCAGTTCCAGTCGATCGCGGCCGCGGCACCGACCACCAGCAGGAACAGGCCGGCGATGGGACTTGCCAGCGTTGCCGCCGCCGAGCAGAGGGCGATCACAGACCGACGACCGGCCAGCAACGCGCCCAGCCCGATCGCCGTACCGAGGGCGAAGGTTGTGCGGCCGGAGGCCACGTTGCACCAGATCATGAGCGCGCCCAGCGCCGCCGGCGCCAGGGCCCGTCGCGGGCCGAGCTTTCGCGCGAACAGAACGGCGGTGAACCATGTCCCGAGCAGCCCGGACGCGACCGATACCGCTCTGACCCCCAGGTTCGCCATCAACAATGGCGACAGCACGCTGTAGTTCGCGGTGTGGGCACCCCCGTACCACGAAAGGTTGTACGCGGATCCGGGTTGACGTTCGGCGAATCCGGACCAGGCGAACTGGGCCGCCAGGTCCCCGCCTCCCGTGGCGAGGAAAGCCGCCCAGAGAATGTAGAGCGGAACGACGGCACCCGTGACGACCGTAGGAGTCCGCAGATGTCGCCACCTGCTCGTCCATGGTTCGGAGGTTCCACCTCTCGGGGATGAAGCGCGTCGCGTGGCCGGTGTGGTCGCGTGTTCGGCGACACCGTCCAAAATCTTCTCCAGCCGTGTTCTCGATGTAAGCGACGCGCTGTTCGTGAAGCGGCCGGATGCCGGCGGTGCCGGTCAACGTGCCGACGGGCTCGTCCCCCGGACACCGTCGACACCGCCTGCCGGGCAGCGTGACCCGAACGCCGGATGGAACACGGCGTGCGAATGCCGCGCGCATCGCCCGGTTCGGGCAGGCCGGTTCCCTGCTCATGGATGACCGCATGGGCTCCGGCACGGAGACCTTCGCGGCCGCGTCGGGACCCGCCTCCGGAGCGCTGGTGCGGAGAGAGGCGTACGTCGCGGGTGGGCTGTCGATGCGGTGGCATGGGCGATCGCACAACGAAGCAAGGACATGCCGGCGTGATCCCCTGGGCTCGCGCGTGCCGATCACGATTGTCGTCTCGGTGGCCGAATGGCCATCGAGAACGTTAGATCCCGCGCCCCGGCACACTCTTGTACGAACGCGCCGCTGTACGGACGCACCGCGCGAGTGATGGGTGTGCGGCGTTGTCCGGTGGCTGCGATTCGTGGCGGGATGCGAGCCGTGACCTCGGCCGGAGACGGGTGGTTCGGCGCCGGCCGAGATCGCGACGGTGTCAGGGCGTGGGCTTCTCCTCGTAGCGGGGTGCGTCGTCGTCGAGGACGCGTTGCCACGCGCGGTGGAGCAGGGTGGGTGCGGGCTCGCGGGGGACGATGGCGCCCAGGATCGGGGTGCCGACGATGCCCATGGTGGCCATGGGGTCGAAGAAGGGAAGCTTCCAGGTCTCGAGCGCGGCGTATGGGGCTTTGTTGGCGGTCCAGGGTCCGGGGAGGAACAGCGAGCGGCCGGCTCGGGCGCGGCGGGCCCGGAGCACCAGGTCTTCACGCTCGGTCAGTTCGGTGGCGGCGGCGGTGAGGCGCGGGCGCTTCCACCCGGTCCAGCGGGCGACGTTGCGGTCGGTGGGGTCGGGGAGGGCGAGCAGCATCAGATAGAACGCGGCGGCGTCCGGTGCCAGGGAGAGGCAGGCGGCGACTTCGGTGACGAGATCGGGTACGGATCGGGTGGGGTCTTGCGGCCACCAGGTGCCGTCGGGGTCGCGCTCGCCGGCGACCGGATCGCCGGGGTCCGCGAGCGAGGCGGCGAAGTCGGCGTCGTACACCCGCCGGAAGGCGGTTCCGCGTTGGTAGTCCTGGGCGAACTCCGGCAACGTTGAAAGGAGAAGGGTCAGGTAGGGGTCCCGACCGTCCGCGTCCAGGAGGTCGGTACGTACGATCGGGGAACTCATGATGTTCGGATGAAGATCCCAATCGAGGCCGCGCGTCATCACGACGGCTCCGTGCCTTTCCCACACCTCGTCGGTCTCGGTCGGGGGACCCGCCGCCGTACGGAACGCGCCCAAATGGGCGTTGTGATCGAGGTCAAGCAACGTGCCCGGTTCGGCGAGGCGTTCCCGCAGGAGTGTCAGAGCAACGGGTAGCGACGCGCGCAGGGCGTGTCCCGCCGGGAGTCGGTGCGCCAGCCAGCTCGCCACCGAGACCAGCGCCGGCAGGATCTCCCCGCCGAACCCCGTTTTGTCATCGTCCTTCCAGGGACGAAGTCGGCTGCCCCTGAGCACTGTCCGGGTGCGAGTGCGAGCGAGGTCGGGGCTCTTGGTCGGGTCGAGCAGGGCGCGCAGCGCCAGCATCGTCGCGGTGAGGCGGCCCTCGTCGCGCCACAGCAGATTGGGCATCGCCGCCGTGGCCTCGACCAGGAGATCGTCGGGGATGGGCTTGAGCCGGCCGACCCGACGATTCCACAACTTTGCTGCGGCGGAGACGTCCACCCCGTCGGTCCACAACCGTTCCGGGTCCTGCGGGAGGAGTGCGGTGACCAGTTCCGCGCGTGTGGTCGGTGATGCCAACCGCACGATCTCGTGGCGTGCGAGCCGGGCCTCTCCTTCCTTCAGGCCGAGCAGTCCACGGAGTTCGGCCGAGGGGAAGTCCGTGTCCTCCACCTCGGGCAAGCCGGCGACCACCAGCCGAGAGGCGGCATGACCGATCCCGGTGACTGCGTGCAACTCGTCCGCGCCCGCCTGATCCCACGCGAACGGCGGGCGCCCGTCTCGCAGGGCCGGATGGGCCGCGGCCGCGATCGCGGCGAGATCCAGTTCGACCGAGGAGTCGACGCGATAGGCCGAGGGCAGCTTGAACTCGCCACTCGGATCCCGGTGCAACGCTTCGAAGTCGCAGCCGTAGTTCTTGGCATCGCGGCGCACCTCCAACGGAACCGACGCCCCCGCGACGAAGAGAAACGCTCCATCCCCCAACGGCAGTACGCCACGTGAACTCGCGGCGTCCTCGTTCTCCCATCCGGCATCGGTGAGCGCTTCGCGGCGCACGTGCACGGTGACGCGACGCCACGTTCCGGCGCGCTCCCCGGCCGGCCCCAGAGCATGGACGAGGTTCAACAGGCGATGCAGCGCGTCTCGTTCGGCGGCGGAGGTCGTCGGCGCACACGCCCGCACGCCGATCGCGGGAGCGGCGGCGACGAGATCGGGCACGGATATCAGTGAGGCGGGAATCTTTGTCCGTCCGATGTGCAGACGGACGTCGGCGTCGTCGGGGGCCTTCGAATCGGTCATGTTCTCGCGCAACGTCGCCGCCAGCACGCGTAGTTGGGCACACGCGCGCGGATCGTTGAGGGTGAAAACGTCGGGCCGTGAGATTCCGCGCCACAGGGACAGACCACTGAGAGCGTGCGCGAGCAACCTGTCCCCCGGGTCGTCACGCGGGTCGTCGGCCTCGTCCGGGGGCCCGTCGCGCAGGTGTCGGGTCAAGCGGTCGGCCACGGACCGCATCGAAGTCTGCCGTTGCTCGACGAAGCGGATGACGCGCGCGACTCCGGCGGCGAGCGTGTCGTCTTCGACGCGCGGGATCAGTCGGCGCACCCGCGCGGGAAGCGCGGCGTCGTCGGCGTGCGCGGCGGCGTCGAGCAACGCGGACGCGGTGGCGTGATCGATCTCGCGCAACGCGGCCGAACCCGCCGGGTCGCGCGGTCGCATGAGGTGCCAGAACGAGGTCGGCGGCAGCACGCGGCCCTCGGACAGGAACGCCGAGTCCGCCGTCGCGGTGATCACACCGTCGGGATCGACCACCGCGCGGTAGCCGAGCCTGTGTCGGATCAGGCCTCGGGGACGATCGTCGCCGGGCAGGGTCAGCGCACCGAAGAAGTCGATGGTGAAAGGTCCGTCGAGGACCGTTCGCGAAATGGTGACCGTGCGGCCCGCCAGGTCCTCACCACGCAGCAAGCCGCCGTCGATCTCCGTCACCCGCCAGCCGAGCAGGCCGTCCACCGGCACGCCGACCGGAGTCGCCTCGTCGGACGGGGCAGGGCGTACCCAACCGGGCTGGGCATCCCACGCGAGTCTCGGACCGACGTCCGTGAGCAGGAAGGGCGGCGTCGCCTTGTCGCGCCGTGCCCCCGTGGCGGGATCATGAGAGAACCACAACGAGGACCCGCGGTCCCAGGCCCACAGCGAGACGCCGTCGCCACTCACGGCGGCCTCCCTCGGGATCGTGGTGTCACCCATGCGCAGGATCCCCCGACCGGTGAACCGACCACCTCCCGGAAACGGCAGGGAAACCTCGCCGCGGCGACGTTCGAACTCATCCGTGTCACCGGTCAGGGAAAGCGGCGGATTCGAGTCCTCGCAGACCTCATCCTCCTCCTGCGGGAAATGCCAGTATCCGAGCAGCAGGTCTTCGTGCCGCTGTGTCCAGAAGACCAGAAGGGCCCCGTCCACGAAATGGAATCCACGCCGACCCGTCCACATGTCCTCCTGTCGCGAGCGGATTCGGTGCGTCAGGATCGTTCCCCGGGAACCGATTACGCGGGCTTCAGTGCCGTTTGCCACGATGAGATGTGGCCAGGCGTCGAAGAACGCCGGCGGTGTGCCGTCGTGGCCTGCCGCCAAGCTCTCGGCCTCGGGCAGGCACAGCTCGTCGAACAGGCCACCGCGCAAGGTGCGCACGAGTTCCGGGGCCGGGTCCACGGCGCATGCGGCGAACACGTTCTCCGAGGCCAGGGCGAGGATCTCGGGGGGCACCCACGTCAGGTGTCGTTGGGCGTGCGGGAGGTTCGGCAGACCCGCAGGCCACGCGCCGCGAGCCTGCTCACGCACCCAACCCGTCAAGAGGGAGCGCCCGCCCGATGTCGCCGCGAGGGCGCGAAGAGTGCGTCGACCATCGTCGTTGTCATGGATCGGCTGTAGGCCCTTGTAGAGGCAGGCCGCGAGAGTGGGGTGTTCGGCCAGGGCTCGGAGGTCGCGCCGCTCCGGCGCCCTGCTCCAGAGACTCGCGTCGAGATAGCCGATTCCGGGTTCGGTGGGTCTCACCGGGATGTCCAGGGAGAGCAGGAGGTCAACCAGGTCCAGGTCGTAGGTGAGCGAGCCCGTCAACTCCACCGCGGCGCCGGAGGCCGCGAGTTCGCCGCGCAGGCGATCCGCGACCCGCTCCACCAGTGCGTGTAGTCCGGGGAGTCGGGGATCGTCTCCACCCGAGCTCCAGCTCTTCAGGATCCGAGCGAGCCATCCGGCCGTGCCGTCGGTGGGACGTTCCCGATCGGTCACGTTGGGGTCGTCGCCCAGTCCCGCGGTTGCACTCGTCTCCTCGAGGAGCGCTATCCAGTGCACCATCAATGCCCGGTGCTGCTCGATGGGCTTGTCGCTCCGGGGCCAATCGGGAGTGAGGTTCAAGAGGGCGCCCCGAACGGAGGGATCGCGGCGAGCCAGCATCACCAGTGCCTCATGGTGCGCCTCCCACCAACTCACCGGCGCGTCGATGACCGAGGGTAGCGCGAGGATCTCGGCGAGATACCCCTGTTCGCGAACCGGGGCGTCGCCGGCCGCCCGCGCCAGCCGCTTGATCGCGGCGGCCATCTGCGCCGACGGTGCCAGATTCGCCTCGGTACGACTCACGGACACGCGAGCGAAGCGTCGAAAGGCGGCCTCGGGCGTCAGACGCGTGGACAACTCCTTGGAGTACTCCGCCACCGCCTTCGCGGGAAGGACCCCGGCCTTCGCGAACTTCGTGAAGGTTTCGTCCACGTGCGGATCGTTCACCGCGAGCGCGTGCTCCGCCTCGGCCTGACGGGCGGCGGAGAGCCGGCGCGCGGCGAAGGACGAGTTCCCCGCGGCCAGAAATACCCACGCGGCCTGTTCATGGAACTCGGGAAGCAGATGCGCGGCGACGCGGACCAGTTCGGTGGCGAGGTGTTCGAAGGTCTCCTGGGCCCGGGCCGGTCGATGCGAGACGTGCCGGCAGGCCTTCCGCAGTTGCTCTTCCCACTCGGGAAACAGGGCAAGGACGCGTGTGCGGTCGACCGGATGATGGGTGCCCAGCCAGGATGAAAAGGCTTTGGCCTGAAGGGTGTTCACGCTTGTGGGTTCCTCCCGTTCGGCATCGCCCGGTGCGATCCCGGCGGCGACGCAGGGCAGGTTACCGGCGTTTGTCGCTCCGGCAGGCACAGGTGAGCCCCGTGGGAGTGCGCCGGCAACACTGTCGGGATTTTCCTATCCCAGGGCGGCGGTTTCGTGCACCGTGGGAGAGTGTGTGGTTGTTGCGCGAGCGGGTTTCAGTGTGGGCACGAGCAAGCCGGTATGGTCCCGCTGGTTCCCTGATCCGAGGAAACCGCACTGAGGGAACCGAGTTGTGGGGTCGGATGGCCCTCGCGCCGGGTTGTCCTCCTCGGGTTCCGGATTCTCTCTCATGGCTTTGGTGTTCGCGGGCGGTAGCCGGATCCGGCACCACCAACGCCGGGGACGGATTCGCGCCGCGCGGGTCGAAGGTCGAGGACGGCACGCGGCCATCGGTGGCCGAGGCCGGAGGGGAGATCAGGAAGCGGGTCGCCGGTCCCCGCCACACGGATCTCCATGACCGATGCACCTTGAGTCGGAACCGAAATCGGCGGCCGTCGAGTCGGGCCTGCCGGAAACCCTCACCCCATCAGGACACATCATGAGCATCCCGCGCCCCTCCGCCGACGACGCCTATGCCACCGCCATCACACACCGGCTGGAGGGTCGGTCCGAAGATGCCATCCACTGGTATCGCCAAGCGGCGGAAGACGGCCACACCGACGCGATGTTCTGGTTCGGCGGGCTGACCTACCAGGGAGGCGACGTCGCGGAAGGCAAGCGCTGGTTCCGTCGCGCGGCCGCAGCGGGACATGCCGATTCGGCCAACGAACTCGGGGTAATTGCCTATGGATCAGGTGATACTCACCAGGCCGCGGGGTGGTACCGCAAGGCGGCCGACGCCGGACACGTCAACGCCATGATCAGCCTCGGCGACCTGCTCCACCATCGCGGCCGTGACGACGAGACCGTCGTCCTTTGGCGCAAGGCCGCGGCGGCAGGCGCGAATGGCGCGATGTACGGGCTTGCCATGGTCGCGACCGAGCAGGGCGACACCGCGGAGGCGAAGAGGTGGTACCGCAAGGCCGCCCAGGCCGGAAACAGCGGCGGCATGTTGCAACTCGGTCTGCTTCTCCTCGATCAGAACGCGGCGGAGGGGGAGGCCTGGTGGCTGCGCGCACTGGACGCAGGTGAGTCCAAGGCGCACTACCACCTGGGCAAGCTCTACAAGGAGCAGGGCCGTTCCGAGGAGGCCGAACCGCATCTCCGCCGGGCCGCCGACATCGGCCACCCCGGTGCCGCGTCCACCCTGGCCGACCTTCTCCAAGACGACGGACGGAGCGAGGAAGCTGAAACATGGTACGGCAAGGCAGCCGACGAAAGCACGATCAGGGGCATGTTCAACCTCGACTCTTTCTCGTCGAACTGAACCACCGGGAGAAAGGCCAAGCCCGCTGCCACGAGTCCGCCCACAATGGTGATTTCGTGCGCCGCGCGCCGACCTGCCTCGGTCCCAGTCGGGAGGCATGGACGGCCTCGCTCACGGCGACGTTATGGAGGCGATCTCGACGACGGGTGTTCCAGCCACACGAACGTCTCCGGGGCGATCAGCGCAATCGAGGGGCCGACGCGCTGCTGCAATCCGCGTTGACGCCGTCGACGTCGGGTGACCGCGGCCGACCCCCCGGATTCGGTACGCCAACGCCCAGTCCGCCGTGACATCGCGCGGTCGGCCCCGGGCCACCGCACCGCGGTTCGGGACGACGATGCCTCACGGCGGCGTGCCGTGCGTCCGCGTGCTCCAATGGGTCCGTGATTGTACTCTCCGCAACCGAGTTGCTGGTCCGAGCGGGTACGGAGGCGGTCGAGGCAGCGAATGCGGGGGTGCCGCCCGACTTGGAGAGCGGTGCGATCGGCGAACTCGTGGTGGCGATGGACTACTGGCCCTTGATCGAATCCGCCGTGGCCTTGGAGCGGGCCATTCGAGAGAGCCGCGACCCGGCTCTGATGCCGTTGTGGGTCGCGTTACTCGCCGCTGTCCGCGACATGCCCGCGGATTGTGCGCGCTGCCTGCCGTACCTGGTCGTGGATACCGTGGCCTCCCTCGACGAGCCCGGGGTACTGGCCGCGCTGTCGGGCGTGTTGTCCGACGCCGGTCGAACGCCGGATCTTCGTCGTGCGGCCGCGTCGGCACTGGGCGTCCACGGTGATCCGGCCGCGGTCGAGGGTCTGCGGGCCGCGTTGGTGTACGCCGACTCGGACGACGGGGAACTGCGGGCTTTGGCGCTGGAAGCGGCGATGACTCTGGCCAAGCTGGGCGACACATCCGGATCGAGTCTGTCCGTCGCCGCTCTGCACGACGAGTCGCCCCTGGTCAGGGAACTCGCCGTGCGGGCCCTGGATCTGCTCCGCCCGCCGGGAGCGGTCCGATTGTGGGCGGAGGCCCTGTGCGATCCCGACAACCATGTCCGCCGCTCCGCGATGTGGGCCCTCGTCGACGTCGGCACCCCCGAGGCCGTCGAACTCGTCCTGCCCCTCGCCGACGACCTGGACCCCGATCTGGCCGAGAACTGTGCGGTCCTGGTGGGGCGTCTCATCGGTCTGTCGATCGATCCGGACGTCGACGATCCGCCCAACCGTGCGCAACTGGCCGCCGCGTGGCGGCAAATGAACGACACGAGCGACGAGGGGCCGCGCCCCGGCGGCGTCGTCGAGGCAACCTGACGGAGCCCGGGGCGGAAACGCAGGAGGCTCGACGGGCGCCGGTCGGTGTGGTCTCCGAGGCGGTTGTTTCGCGTCGGACTTCTGTGACGGCCGGTCACCGCACCACGCGGTGATCCCGGACGGTCGGCCCACGGCGAGCATGTCGGGCCCGTACCCGACCGCCGCACCCCCGGATTCACGAGGTGCAGTCCGCGTTGACGCGGATGTAGCCCTCGGAGAACGCGGCCGAACGACCCCCAGGATTCACCACGATCTCGCCGAACGCGTGGTGGACGAACTCGTCGTTCGCGGAGTGAACGGCGACACAACCATGCTCACGGTCCGCGCCGGATCGCCCCGGCGCCTGCGCGGGACCGGCCGACGCGCGCGTCGACCGCCGGACGTTGCCACGACGAGCCGAGCCGTCAACGCCTGCGCACACTGCGAACCAGGTCGTCGGCCGCGTCCCCCCACAGACCATGGTCGAAGGCGAACCCCGATGCGAGCAGGCGACCGGGGACCACGCGCCGACTCTTCAGCAGCAGTTCGGTGTCCGAGCGCAGCGCGTACGCGCCGACCTCGGCCATCCACTTCGTCGCGGGAAGGCCGATCGGCACTCCCCACGCGGTACGCAGCGCGCGCATGAACGCGCCTTGCGGCACGGGATTCGGGGCGGCGATGTTCACCGGACCGGCGAGGTCGTCCCGTTCGATCAAGAACTCGACCGCGCGCACGAAGTCGCGCTCGTGGACCCAGGACACGTACTGCGCCCCACCCGCGACCGGTCCGCCCAGGCCCAGTCGTGCCAGCCGCAGCAGGACGTCGAAGACACCGCCGCGGTCGGGGCTCATCACCATCGCGGACCGCAGGGCGACCTTTCGGGTGTCGGGGGTGTCGGCCTGCTCTTGGGCTCTTTCCCACGCCTGGGCGATCTCGACGCTGAAACCCCAGTAGGCCGGCGCCCCGGGTTCAGCGCCGCCGACGACACCCGTCGCCTCGTCGTTGGGGGCGTCGAACCGGTGGGCGTAGATGGTGGCGGTGCTCATCTGGAGCCAGACCCGCGGCGGTCGGGCGGCGGCCGCGATCGCCTCACCGACGACCCGGGCGGAGCGTACACGCGAGTCCATCATCGCCCACAGATTGTCCTTCGTATACCGGCAACTCACGCTGCGCCCGGCCAGGTTGACCACGACGTCGCTGTTGTCCACGGCCTCGGCCCAGGCGCCCAGCGTCTCGCCGTCCCAGAGAACCTCGTTCGCGCGGCGCGGGTTACGGGTCAGAACCACGACCTCATGACCGGCGGAGGTCAGCCCGCGGGTCAGGATCGCGCCGACCTGCCCGGTTCCCCCGGGTATCACAATCCTCATGTGGCTCCTTGCCTGGGAAGGGATCATCCTCGCACCTTCGTGGCGCTTGTGGGTCGGTGATGAGGGCTGGGGAATGCCGACCGAAGGAGCACCTGCACGGCCAAGGGACGGCCATGAGGGTGGGCGTCCCATGCGTGGTGACGAACCGGGTCAGCCCCTGGAAGCGTGCGATGCCGAGCAGTCAGCGCCGCCACTCGATGGGCGGGGACGTCGAGTCCGGCAAACGGTAGACGACGCCGTCGAATGACGCGGCGGCCGGCAGCAGGAATGTTCTGCAGTCCGTGCGCACAGTGCCCTTCGTGAACGAGGTGAAGTCGGACGCCGGGCACTTCTCGAGTCCCTCGAGCAGCACGGTGGGCGAGACTCGTTGTGTGTGGTCGGCCAGGCCTCCAAGGTGGGATGCCGGTGCGGCGAGGGACAGGTCGCTGTCCGAGAGATTGATGTAGGAGACCCGCACGTAGTACGGGGTTGCACGGTGTTGTTCCTTGGTCAAGGAGTATCCGCCTTGCACGAGATCTTGGATCGATCCCTTCTCCACGCCGATGGGAGTGATTCGTACGAGCCCCCTTCGGTCACCGGACGTGAGGCCGGCGACGGCTGATTCGCCCATCTTCAATCGGGTGCCGGCCTTGGTGACCGCGGTGTCGTCGGATGAAGCACCACCCGAGGGTGCCGACGACGCGGTTTCGGGCGAGCCGGTCGCGAAGGCCGACGGCGAACCAGGCGACGCGTCGGAGGGGGAGACGACGGCGCCATCCCTCCGATTCGCCCGAGACGTGTTTTGCGCCCCGTCGGCTCGCTCGCCTCTCCCATCGGCCGACTCCCTGCCGCCTCCGTTCCTCTCGCAGCCGAGGACAAGCACGCCCAACGCGGCGACGGAGAGGATCACCGCAGTCCGTACGTTCATACGCCATGGTCAACGCCGACTCGAGGGCGGACGCTAGGAGATTCACGCCGGAACACGTGGCCCCGTCCTCCGCGCAGTCGAGTGCTGCTGCGCGCCGCGGTGCCGTCGGTGGCGCGGGGCGGCCTTCGACGAGGATCGCACCGGCTTCGGGCAGTGCGTCGGCGACCCGGGTGCCGGGGCTCGGTTTGACTTCGCCGGCAACGCCGACTTCCGGACCAGGTCCGACAGGGGCCGACGCGGGTGATTTGCGCGTCGTGGGCATCCACCTGCCGGATCGACGCGAGCGAGTCGACGCGACCGGGTCGACGCCATCCCGGATCCGACTCCGAACCTAGCCGCGCCCGCCGGCGGTCTCGGTGTCCTCGGTCGGTCGCACCACGCGGTAGTGCGTGGTCAGGCGGCTCGCGTCCCAGACGTTGAAGGTCAGCATGGGCGGTAGCAGCGGGTCGATGTGGCCGGCGTCGTCCCCGCGCTCCCATGGCAGCCGCACCGTGGAGATGATGCCGGGCGCGAGGAGGAGAGGCTTGCCGGCGAAGGTCGTGGCGGCGGGGCTGTGCACGTGCCCGCACAGCAGCGCTGCGACATTCGGGTGCCGCACGACCAGTTCCGCCAAGTCCGTCTCGCCGAACTGGCGGATGACGTCGAGCGTGGGGATCCGGAGTTCCACCGGGGGATGGTGGAACGCAATGAACACTGGTACGTCGGAGGGGGTTTCGTCGAGGACGCCGGACAACCACCCCAGCGTTTCCGGCGCGAGCAGGCCATCGTGTCGGCCCGGGATCGACGAGTCACACATCGCGTACACGGCGGACTCGGTTCGCAGCACCTGATTGATCGGGCTGTCGTCGTGGGCGGATTCGCCCAGCAGGCCTGCGCGGAACGGGCCCCGCACGTCGTGATTGCCCGGGCCGATCAGGATCGGGTGCCGGGACGCGAGGAGGGCCCGGGCCGTGTCGTATTCCGCAGGGGTGCCGTTGTCGGCGACGTCACCGGTGACCAGGATCGCGTCCAGGTCGTAAGGCAGCGCCTCGAGATGATCCATCGCCGCGCGAGTGCGCTCGACACTGCGCGCGCCGCCGTCGAAATGGGTGTCGCTGAGATGGGCGAACACGATCATGCTGTGGGGTCCTTGGGTCGGGGAAGGTGGCCGTGTGGTCGCGGCCGTGACCGGACCACCGCGAAGCCGGTGCCGCGCGCCGAACCCTGGGGCATCGTGAGGTTTCGGCGAGAACGTGGGCAAGCGGCGGCATCGCGGGTACGGATCCATCGGTGTCGATGGCAATCGGCGGGCCGAGGCCGAGGGCGAACCGAAACGCTCGGCCGAACCGCCCCTGCGTCCCACTCCACCTCCTACCCGTGGTAAGCGAGCAAGGTCTCGATTCGACGCCGTGCCCGGGCAAGCCTGGCCGCGCTCGGGGCGACCCCGAAAGGAGAATCACGACGTCGGCACGACCGGTCGGCGCCTTCACGAACCGGCGACCCGTGTGGCGACCGCGCGCAGCCGTCGACGACGCGCTACGTCGTCTTGCGGTGGCGACCGGTGCCCTCTCCGAGTGGCCCCGGGCGCCCGGATGCGTCAGGCTGCCGGCCCGGAGCCGGGTCACCGCCGAGCGCCATTTCCTGAGCATCGGGGTAGAGCAGCCGTGCGGCTTCGGTGTAGTTCGCCACGACCGCGAGCGTGACCCACTGGAATCCATCCCACTCCAGCACGACGCGGGGCGCGTCACGATCGACGTGTGGCGCGCGAGGAGGTCCGGTGAGGTGCATCATCTTGCGTTCACCCACCGGACGGAGCCGCTTCTCGCGGCGGGCGGCCCAGTGGTCCAAGGGTTCGTTGTTGTCCACGTGCACTCCATCGTGATCGCATACGCCCCGACAGCCTTCGGGGCGCTCCTGATCGACGCGTGACCAGGGCCTGGACACGCTGCCATCGGCTTCGAGTCCGCGCGGTCGCGACGGCGGCCGCTCGTCGAATACCTGTCCCCACGACAGGAGCAGCTCCTGCACGGGACCGTTGTCCCCGGCCCCTGCGGTCTGCTGGGCGTATTGTTCCGCATCACGCCGGAACACCTGTGCCGTTGTGGTCGGTTGTCACGTCCGTGTCGTCACGCAGCCTGGTGCCGCCGTCTCGTGGCAGCGCAGATGCGGCCATCGCGTGGTCGGGTGTCCGGGCCGGTCGCCGATCCAGGAGCCAGTGCGTTCAGTCTTCTCGGCACAGCGTCGTTCGGCTCTCGCACGCCGAGACGGGCGTCCGTCTCATTCCGCGCCGTTGATTCCGGGTAGGTCGAGGATTTCGAGGAAGGCCGTCGCTGCGGGCGTGGGGCTGACGCGGCTCCAGACGACGTACTCGACGCGAGTAGGCGCGTCGACGACCTCGATGGCGGTGACGCCGGTGAGTTGTGGCACGTAGGTCGAGGGCAGCATGGCGATGGCGAGGCCCTGTTGGACCAGTCGAGCCATCATCGAGTCCGCGGTCGTTACCTCGAAGGCGACATCACGGCTCAGACCGGCGGCGGCGAAGGCCAGGTCGGACTGGGCGCGTCCTGGCGCTCCGGCCGGCAGATCCACGAACACCTCGGAGGAGAGCCTGTGCAGGTCGACGGCGGATTCGCCGACCAGGGGATGACCCGGTGCGACGACTGCCACGAGTCGGTCCCGAGCGAGTTCGTAAGCCTGAACGCCCTGGAGTCGGGCCGTGGTCGGCAATCCGAGGAAGGCCAGATCGATTGCTCCTTCCCGGACCAACTCGGCGAGTTCGTCACTCGCACCCACGCGCAGGCTGATGCGCACCTGAGGATGCCGCTGGTGGAAGTCGCGCATGGTGCCGGGGATGTCGACCGCGGCAACGGTGGGGATCAGTCCCACGGCCAGCCGTCCGCGGATCTCGCCGACGGCTGCGGCGACCTCGGCGACAGCGCGCTCGGCGGCGTCCAGGCATTGACGCGCAAGCGGGAGGAACGCCGCACCGGCCGGGGTCAACCGCACCCGGCGGCTCGTGCGCTCGAAGAGTCTCGCCCCGAGTTCCTTCTCCAGATGCGCGATCTGATGGCTGAGAGCCGACTGCACGACCAGGCAACGTTCGGCGGCCCTCGTGAAGTTGTTCGTCTCGGCGACGGCGACCACGTAGCGCATTTGCTGAAGTTCCATTCATCCATCTTGAAACGAGATGGATGGGATGACAAGCATGTCTTGGACTCATCGACGGTTGCCGTCGAGACTGGGGACATGACCAGCGCAACCACCCGAGGGGCCGGCGGTCCAGCGTCACCGGTTTGACCGAACTCGCCCGGCGCGAGGGACCGATCACACTTCGGGCAGGCCCGAGACCGCTTCGGGTCCACAGAAATCGCCCGTCATGCACGCATTGCTTGCCACTCGCGGCGATCGGCACCGCAAGACTCCGGTCTCGCATGACGCGAAACACCGTTCCACGATCCGTGCTCGGCCGCCGCCGGCCCGCTTCACCGTGCCCCGGAACGACTCGCGGGCTGGAGCACGCTCGCGGGCGAACGAATCGTGGCTGTAAGTCCGGCCGTCAACTCGAAAGGACGAGTCGATGATGAATGAAACGCTCGTGGAAGACCAGGCGGTCACCGCCGTCGAGATGTGGTTCGATCCGCGCTGCCCTTGGGCCTGGATCACCTCGCGTTGGCTCTTGGAGGTCGAGCGAGTGCGATCCATCGAAACGCGCTTCCACGTGATGAGCCTATCCGTGCTCAACGAAGGGCGGGAAGTACCGGATAAATACAAGAAAGCCATGATCGAGGGTTGGGGACCCGTGCGCGTCTGTATCGCAGCGAAACAGCATCACGGCCCCGAGGTGCTGAGGTCGCTCTACACGGCCATGGGAACCCTGATTCATCATCACGATGCGGGCCTGGGACGAGACACGCTGCTTGCCGCACTCGCCGACGCCGATCTGCCGTCGGAACTCGCGGAAGCGGCGGGGACGACGGAATACGACGCGGAGCTGCGCGTCAGTCACCACGCCGGCATGGATCCCGTCGGCGGCGAGGTGGGTACTCCCGTGATCCACGTCCCCGGGCTCGACGGCAAACGCATCGCGTTCTTCGGTCCGGTGATCTCCCCTGTCCCTCGCGGCGAGGCCGCCGGGCACCTTTGGGACGGCGTCCTCGCGGTGGCAGGCACCGACGGATTCTTCGAACTCAAGCGCACTCGAACCCGTGATCCCATTTTCGACTGATCCAGGCGAAAAACGCGGTCGCGTGATATATCCCCGAACTGTCTCGCGAGAGGCTGCCATCTCGAGCATTACCGGTCGGATCCGAGACCAGAGGAAATGATCCGCGATCGAGGAGCGGTGAAAATGAACACCAATGCAGCGGCTTCGGAAGGGTGGCCGGCATGAATAGCGGCCGACTGCTGCTCACTGCGGGTGTGACAGCGCTGGCGCCGGCGATCTGGGGAAGTACCTACCTCGTGACGACCGAGTGGTTGCCCCCGGATCGCCCACTATTGGCCGCCACGGTGCGATCGTTGCCCGCGGGATTGATCCTGCTTGCCTTTGCCCGTACCCTGCCGACCCGAATATGGCTCTGGCGTGCCCTGGTGCTCGGAACACTCAACATCGGCGCATTCCTCTTCCTGCTCTTCGTCGCGGCCTATCGCCTGCCGGGGGGCATTGCGGCCGTGATCATGACGGTACAGCCGATGTTCGTACTGATCCTGGCCGCGCTGTTCCTGGGTGACAAAATACGCCTCCTGCATGTTCTTGCCTGTTTTCTGGGCACGGGTGGCGTCGTGCTGCTCGTGTTCAAGGGATCGGTGGGTCTGGATTTCGTGGGCGTCGCGGCGGCGCTCGGCGGTGCGGCCTGCATGGCTACCGGGATCACATTCACCAAACGGTGGGGACGTCCGGACGGAATGGGGCTCCTTCCCTTCACGGGTTGGCAACTCGTGGTTGGTGGGCTTGTGTTGCTTCCGTTCACGCTGGCGGTCGAAGGGTTGCCCGCAACCGTCACGAGAGCCAACATCATGGGCTTTGCGTACCTGATCTCCCTGGGTGCCGTCATCAGTTATGCGATCTGGTTCCGCGGCATAGAGAAACTGCCCGCGTTGGCAGTCTCCTTCCTCGCCATGGGCAGTCCCGTCGTCGCGACCCTTCTCGGATATCTGTTCCTGCACGAGACGTTGTCCATCATGCAGATGGTGGGAATTGTGGTCATCATCACCGCAGTGCTGCTTGCGCAGCCCCGACCGATCCGGTCGCCGGAGTCGGCTCGCCGCGCGCGTCCCGGACGCCGAGATGGTGCCGCCGAAACCGAAGCACGCCGAGGGGTCGGCATCGATATCCGTGACCGGGGCTGAGCCCCGAGTCGATGGCGGTTCGTTGCCCGGGTACGCCGAACTTCCCGATGGGATATGCGCGCGCGGCGCCGGTCGACGGAAAGCGAGCGTGATGCTCCGAGTGTCCCCCGGTCACCCATTCAAGAATATCGAGGACGAGACATGTCGAAAGTAGAAGAACACCCGGTCTCGGGTGTACGAGGATGGCTGGGCGTAGCCGCGATCACGGCCAGTTTGTTCGTTTTCCTCACCACCGAACTCATGCCTGTCGGCCTGCTGACGCCGCTGAGCCAGAGCCTGGATATATCCGTGGGCGTCGCCGGACTGATGGTCACCTTGCAGGGCATCTCGGCCGGGTTGGGCGTGCCTTTCCTCGTGGCGTGGACCCGACGGGTCAATCGGCGCGTGTTGCTGTCCACACTGTTGGCGATCCTCGCGTTGGGAAACCTGGTCACCGCCGTCTCACCGAACTATGCGCTCATCTTGACGACGCGACTCATCATGGGTTTCGCCAGCGGCGTCTTCTGGGCCATCGGCGTGAGCATGGCGATGCGTCTGGTTCCGGAGCGTCACGCGAGCCGGGCGGCCGCGATCGTGATGTCCGGGATCTCGATCGCCACCGTGGTCGGCATACCTCTCGGAACCGTCGTCGAGAGCCTGACCAGTTGGCGAACCACCTTTCTCATCTGGGCCGGTCTCAGCGTGCTGGTGTTCCTCGCGGTCACCGCCTTGGTTCCGTCCCTGCCATCGGCGAACGCCGTCTCGGTCCGGGAAGTCTTCGGGCTTCCGCGCAGAAACGTCCGCTTGCGTCTGGTGTTGTTCATCGTCGTGTTCTTCGTCCTCGGACATTTCGCGGCGTACACCTTCGTGCGTCCTTTCCTGGAGGAGCACACGTCGGCCACCCCTGCCTTCGTCACCGTGGTGCTGATCATCTTCGGCATCGGAGGTGCCGTCGGGAACTTCGTGGCCGGACACACGGTGAACAAGAACCTGAGGACCAGCTTCGTCATCGGATGCGTGGGACTCGTTACGTCGCTGCTCTTGCTGCTCGTCACCGGCGGCACGAAAGCGGGCACGATCGTCGCACTGATCCTGTGGGGGATTTCCTTCGGCGTCGTGCAGTTGTGCCAAGTCAACATGACGCTTGCCGCGGCGCCCGAGACATTCGAAGCCGCGATGTCCCTCAACACCATGGCGTACAACACGTCGATCGCGCTCGGTGCCCTTTTCGGTGGACTCTTCGCCGACAACATAGGCGTGACAAGCGTCGTCTGGTTCGGCGTGGCGCTGATAACCGCCTCGCTGATCATCAGGATCAGCACCGGTCGGAAGACGCCGAGCACCGTATTGGATGACACCCTGGCCACCGGGGCGTAATGCGGGCGCCGGCGACGGACGCCGGCTGGTCACCACGGCGAGCGACCCTGATCGACGCGCCCGGTCAGGACGCGGCCTTCGCCGCCGTGGTGATCAGTTCCGGGAGGGTTCCGGTGAAAGCGTCCAACAGGCGCAACGCGACCACCCAGGCCTCCGGGTTGCCGTCGAGATGGTCGCGGACGAGTTGTGCGACGACGGCACGGGCGTCGGGGTCCTCGTATATCCGGAGAGCCGGCAACCCGACGACAGGGCGGCCATGTTGCAGCAGTTCACTGGCGGTGAACCGAGCCTCGGCGAGAGCGTCCGTCACCCAGACGTCGCCGGATCGCAGCGTGCGGCGGGCGATGCCGCGCAACGTCGATGGGGAGGTCGGGCTGCTCTTCCGGGCCGGAGTGAGACTCCGGCGGCCTTGGCGCAACGTGGCGGGACAGCCCGGAAGTTCGGCGAGACGAGGGAGCAGATCGTCCTGGAGATGACCACGCTCGTACGCGGCCTCGACGACGGACCAATCCCAGCGGTACCCCTCGTTCAGGAGTTGAGGCAGCGAACGTGCCGTCGTGCTGCGCAGGCGCTTGGCGAGGCTCTCGGCGGACTCGGCGTCTCGGACGTGCTCGCGCAGTGTTCCCAACGCGGTCTCCGAGTCGGGTTCGGCGATGAGCGCGGTGATGAGCGCTGTGGTGGTGTCCGGGAACCAGTGGGGAAGCTTGACCGTGTCCCGGCCCGCACGCTCCCACTGGCCCAACGCCATCTTCAGTTGTAGGTGTCGACTGTTGATCTTTACCACGTCGAGTGCGGCCGCGAGGAGGTCCGGGTCGCCGGAGCCGACGAAGGGCGCCAGCCACTGCCGCTTCGGCAGCGCACTCGGGGGGAGCAGCTCTGCAAGCAGTGTCGGTGAGAGTGCGAGACGCGTGCCGTCCGGACGAGCCTGCTGCGGGACGCCTTGGACCAGGTCCTGGAGCAGACGACCGTTCGCGTGGATCTGATAGATGAGTCCGGCGTTCACCTCCGGGTCGTCGAGAGCCGCCAAGGGAGCCACCGCCTCGGGGGGCAGCCGGCGATGACGGGCGGTGAGGGCGAGTTCGCGGTTCGGGCCCCGGGCGATCAGCTCGATGAGCCGGGCGGGGCGCCATCGGCCGTGCGCCGTGACGTCGTACGCGGTCCGGCCGTCCAGGTGCGGTGCCAATGCGTGCAATGCCCCGTCGTCGGCGGCGTCGGTGAGCGTGACGAAGGCTTGACGGACCACGTCGAGGCGCGGTGTCTCGGTGTAGCCGGGAGTGTCCGCCGCCGCAGGCCACGGTGCGAGGGCGTCGTCGGTCGAAACCGCCTGGCGAACCCCTTGTTCCACCAGTTCGGTCACCGTGCCCCGGAATCGGTTCAGGTTCTCGGCGACGGCGCGCCACGCCGCGATGTCCGTCCCGAGCCTGGCCTGGACGAGTTCGGCGAGGCGGGCGTGAAATCCCTCCCACTCGGGCGCGTCAGGGGCCGAGTCGGTCGGGTGGGCGAGTGCGAGCACGACCTTTGCCGGGCGCGCGTGTTCGAACAGGTCCTCTCCGGACAGACCGTGCCCGAGGCAGCGCTCGACCAGGACCGCCATCACCTTCGCCGTGACGCGCTTGGGCGGAAGCTGGGCAAGGGCCGTGCCGGGTGGTGGTGTGGCGGAGGCGCTCAGGAGTTCAACCGGAGAAGAGTGCGTCGAACACAGAGCCATCAGCAATTCGGGGAAGCAGTCGAGGCGTTCCACGAGGGCCTTGGCGGCGTGCGGTCCGAAGGGCGTCTGCGCGTGAGCAACGAGAAGGGCACTCGTGTCGAGTTCGGTCCGCCAGACCAGACTGTCCGCCGCGTCGGCGTACGAGTCCGCACGGCGCAGTTCCTCGATCAGCCCGACGGTGCCCTCGGCCTCGAGCACCGCGGCCCGCAGGGAATCGAGGCCCGTCTCCCCGCCGGACGCTTCGAGGAGTTCGCGAACACCGGGATGCAGGCTGCGACGCAGATGATCCAGGACGACGCGCACAGCGTCCTCGCTGCCATGGGTTCGCAGGGACAGCAACGCGCGGAGCTGTTCGGCACGAGTCAGTCGCGTGCCCAGTTCGTACAGAGCGTGCGTCAGCACGTCGGGAAAAGGGCACACCACCGCGGCCCTGAGGGCGGGACGTCCGTGGGCGACCAGCCAACGACGCAACTCCGTCCACGCGTTTCGCCATTCGGGGCGCAAATCGGCGGCAGCCAACACCCGCCGGCGATCGTGCTTGGTCCACGTCGCCCCCGGGAGCACGACGAACGCAACGCGCGGATCGCCGGTGGCCGTCAACCGGTTGCGCAGGTCCGCGATCTCGGCGAGCGCCTTCTCGTTGTGCGCGAGGGCTTCGAGTCCAGGTACCCAGTGGGACGAGAACACCGCGTCGACCAGGCTGCTCGGCGGGACTCCCTGGGACAGGAGTCGTGTGAACAACGCCGGTTCGCGGTCGAGGTTGTGTCGGTGATCGGCAGCCCGCCCGGCGGCCACGAGCAGTGCGGCCGGTGACTCCGGGCCTGTCCCGTCCCCCGATACGCCGTCGAACATGTGAGGCCCCGTTTCGCCGAGTTGTACCAGTCGCCGTGCGGTGATCGGCATGAACGCGGGCGACTGTAGCCGCCTCCGGGGACACCCAGTGCTCCGCCTGTGGGGAGACACACGACGACCATCCGCTGGGGCGCGCGGTCGAGGTTGCTCGGGACACGTCGACTGCCCTGGTTGTGAGCCTGCCATCGCGTGAGTCGTGCGGCCGAACCGGCTTTCGAGCTCCGAAAAATTGCGAGAGTGCCCTTGAGAGTGGCGGAGGAGAGGGCCCGAGGCAGCAGGCCCCGTGAACGTCCTGGTCCGCTCCGGGTGACGGGTCCTGGTTGTCCGGCGGAGCGGACGAGGGGCGTGGCCGTCGGCGGCCTACGGCCACGCCCGAAAGATCGAGGCTAATCGCATGGCCGCAACCCCGGTACGGGCTGATAGTTGCCCCCTCCGGAGATGTGCGTGGCGGGGAACCATCCCCAGCCCGATTGACCGGGGTACGGCCTGTCAGCCAACGTCCATAGCCACCAGTCATTTCTCCACACCCCGATCGGGGGGTTCTGCCATCCGGTGTATTGCTTCTGGCAGACGAACCAGCTCACTCCGGCGAAGAGCTCGCCGCTCGGGTTGTTGCGGTAATGCCAAACCGTGCCTGCACGATAAGCATTGCAATTGGCCACGGGTACCTTCCGTCCGTAGGGATAGAACGGAAGTTCCACATACTTTGCAGGATTTTTCGGCGTGCAACCGGGTGCGGCCGATGCTTGCCCCGTATTTGTCACGGCCATTCCGCACACGAGGGCGACGGTGGCGAGAAGGTAGACGATCTTCCGGCGAAAATTCATGACTTCCCCTTTGTTGTAGAGGGAAAGATGGATGAGGCTCGGCGCCCGCCCGTTCGAATGACCTGTCCGGCGAACTCCGGTAAGCAAACGATGATCCCGAAGGCCGCCGGGTGCTTGTAAGAAGGCGACGGTTCGTTGTGGTGCGGACAATCCACGAGTACGGCGACTCTTCGAATTCGAGTGCACACTTTGCGATGTGGTGTGGATCGATCGGCCATCGGCTCGTCGACCCGGTCCGTGGCGGTGGCATGGAGCCGAATGGGGAAGCAACTGCCGCAGCGGCGGGGCGCGACAAGGTTGATTGGTGGGGGAGTTGCGTCGTGGTCCGCGCGGAGGGCCGGGTCGGCCGACGGGGTCTCGGCCGCCGCCCCTCATCGGGGCAAAGGCATGAGTCCGGCGAGTATGGCTCGGCCGGTGGTCGCGCTCGTGAGATGGGCGCTGAGGTCGTGGGCCTTCCAGCCGTTGGACACGGTGCTGTCGACCACGGCATTCGTTTCCGTGTCGAACACCGGTCCCAACTTCTTGATGGCGGCGACGACATCGTAACGGTCGTTGATGTTGTGCCAGTTCAGCACAGCGGCCGGCCATTGGCCTCGGCCGTTGCGTCGCGGCGGGGGGCGGAGTCGATCGAGGATCAGCCCCGGCAGGCCGAGCGGCGACCCCAGCGTGATCAGGGTGTGCACCCCACGACCCGGGTGCGCGCAGAGCGTCTCGTAGGCGACGACCGAGCCCAGTGAGTGCCCGACGAGGATCGTGGTGTCCGAGCCGAGGCGCCGCAACACCGCCTCCTGGGCTCGATGGCGGATGTCGTCGTCGTGGAAGTAGCGGGCGACCTGCCGCATGCTGCCCAGAAGGAAGCGCTCGGCGGTGGCTGTCGAGACGAAGCGCGAACGCAGCAGCGCGTTCACGGCACGTTGCGCGGTCACCGGGACCCGGCCTCGGGTGCCCGTGGGGTCGGCCGATTCGACCCGGTCGGGTTCGGCCTCCGCGGCGGCCTGCCACCAGATGTGGAGCAGTGCCGTCTCGTAGGGGTCGACGATGTGTCGAGCCTCGACGCGCTCCTCCGAGCCGCGGATGCCGCTGGGCCGGAAGAGGTCGCCGTAGAAGGCCACATCGACATCGTCGACGGTCAGTCCGGTCGTGCCTCCGGCGGCCGCGACGCCATCGAGCACGGCTCGGGCCAGCCCGTCGCGCAGGCTCCAGCGTCCGAGGTATTGCTTGCCCACGCCGTGGACGATCACTACCCGGGCCATTCTCGTCTCCCGTTCGGCATCAGCGCGTGGATGTGTCGGAACGTCGCGACGAGAGTGAGAAGACGGCGACGGTCGTACCGACACGGACGACCGACCAGACACCGTTCACGATCGTCACGGACGTGATCGGAGCGGACATGGGTCGGGCCTGAAGTTGTCTCCTGCGTCGCAGATCCCAGAACCGCAGGGTGCCGTCCTCGCCGCCTGTGACCGCGATCGGGCGCGTGCCGACCGTTGCCGCAGCCATCGACGTCACCCGGCCGGTGTGCCCGACCATGGGGTCGCCGACCTGTTCGCCGGCGGCGAGGTCCCACACGCGTACGGTCGAGTCGGATCCACTGGTGACCGCGACCCATCGGTTGTCCAACCGCAGGCAGGCGAGCGCGTGAATCGCCCCTGTGTGGCCCGTCATCGGGGCGTCGATCTGCGCACCGGTGGCCAAGTCCCAAGTGCGCACGGTGTGATCGGTTCCGCCGCTTACGGCGATCGCGTGGTCACCGGTATCGACGCAGGCGATGGCATCGACGCGACCACGGTGGCCTGCCAGGCCGTGCAGACGTCGACCCGTGGTGAGGTCGAGGCAGCGCAACGTGCTTTCTCGACCGGCTGCGGTGACCACCGTGGGGTTGCCGTTGACGGTCGCACACGCCAACGCGTGGATGGCCTCGGAGTGCCCGCTCGCGAACGCGAGGCCTTCGGCCCCCGTCTCGGGGTCCCGGGTTCGCAGCCGATTTCCCTCGGCGGTGACCAGCACCGGGCGGGCGGCGATCGTGGTCCACGACAACGCGGTTGCCAGGGTCGCCGGCACGGACGCGGGCACGCCGAAGGGTTCGCCGCGTTCGAGGTCCCAGCAACGCATGGTGTGTCGATCGTCCACGGTGGCGGCGATGCCGCGGCCCCCGACGACCAGACTCGTCACCGCCGTGATCTCTCCGGCGACCGGGGTCTCCTGGGTCGAGGCGGGCGCCGCGATCGCGTCCAGGAACCAGCGTCGCACCGTCCCGTCGTCTCCGCAGCCGACCAGGACAGGCCGTTCGGTTACCTCGGCGCACGCCAGTGACCAGATCCGGCCCGCATCCGGGGCGCGGACAACATGTGCGGGTTCCCCTCGGGTCAGGTCCCACACACGGGCGCTGTCGTCGCGTCCGCCGGTCACGGCAACGGGCCTTCCCCGGATCGTGGCGCACGCCACGGTCCAAACCGGGCCGGCGTGACCGACGAGTGGATCGCCGATCTGCTCGCCACGCGCCGGATCCCAGACACGGACCGTGGCGTCCTCGCCCGCACTCACCAGGATCGGCCTGCGATCGACGATCGAGCCCGCGATCGACAGAACCCATCCCTGGTGACCGGTGAGCGTGCCGATCTCTTCCCGACGGGTGAGGTCCCACAGCCGGATCAGACCCTCGTCATCCCCTGTCGCCACGACGAGTTGCCCGTTGACGGTCGTACACGCGACCGCGTTCACCTCCGCAGGCGGCGCGGCGGTCAGGCGGCTCCCCGGCCGCCGGGGAGTGAACAGGTCGAGCAGGACTCCGTGTTCGAGGTCCCAGACCGCGAGCAGACCGTCCGCGCCACCGGTGACGGCGATGGGACGCCGGTCGAATATCGAGCAGGCGACCGACCGGACCGTGCCCCGATGGCCCCTGAGCGGTGGGCCGATCTCCCGAGTGGCCTGATCGTCCGCGCCGGCTCGATCCGGGTCGGGCTCCCAGATCCGCACGGTCGCGTCGTCACACGCGCCGACCACTACGGGACGGCCGGCCAGGACGGTGCAGGCCAGACCCACCACCCACCCCGCGTGCCCGGTGGGAAAGCTGGTCATCTGCTCGCCGCGGGACAGATCCCAGACGCGAATCACCGTGTCGCTGCCGGTCGTTACCGCAACAGGTACTCCCCGGAGCACCGTCGAGGCGCAAGCCCAGATCGGGCCGGTCCGACCGCCGAGCACATCGGTTGTCGAAGCGGGGAGCGCACCGGCCCAATGCGGCCAGGCGTGCGGCAGGTCGCTCGCCGGGCGCAGTTTGCGCGCCAACTCTTCCGCTCCGTGGTGAACCGCCGTCAGGGCGAGGTTCCAGCGCCGCGTCGAAGGGTCCGAGTCGAGACGGCCGGCGTGAGCGATGCGGTACACGTCCGCGACCTCGCGGGCTTCGCGGGACCGGGCACGGTCGAGGATGGGCAGAATCCTGGCCGGGTCGGCCTCGATGACGAAGTCGACGTCGGTGACCAGCGAATCGACGCGACCCGCGAGCACCGCGTGAGCAGGGAGGTGGTCCAGCAGGTACGGGTCCGCGCGTGACCAGTCGCGG
The DNA here is from genome assembly GCF_053594475.1 of Embleya sp. NPDC001921. Lineage (NCBI taxonomy): Bacteria > Bacillati > Actinomycetota > Actinomycetes > Kitasatosporales > Streptomycetaceae > Embleya > Embleya sp. NPDC001921. Next base: position 72,784 of record NZ_JBSFEO010000033.1, on the reverse strand, counting down.
ACCCCTTCCGTGTCCTGGGGCACCGAGGCGAGGAGCCCCTCGTACAGACGGTGTTGATCGTCGTTGCTCATTCGGCCCCCTTGATCCCGCCGGGTCCACCGGCCGACTTGACCAAGTCCACGCCGGACTGCGGAGGCAACGAAGGCTCGCCCGTGTACAAGCGGAGTTCCTCGGCCAAAGCACTGTGATAGAGCCGGTACACCGAACGACCGTGGCGGTCGATGTTCTCCAGCACATAGGGCGCGACGCCTTCGGACTCGAGCAGGCGGCTGATCTCTTCGCTGGTGACGCCGGCACCGACGAGTGCGCCGGCGGCCTGCGGCCACAGGTCACCCAGCGGAAGTCCGTCGCCTTGGGCATGTGCCAGAGGCAACAACAGCGCTCGGGCACGATGCGTTTCCTCCGGGCCGAGCTGCGTCTCCATGGCCCAGCGGAATGCCGCTCCGATGGCGTTCCCGGTCGACGGGGGCAACAGCGAAGGCCAACTGCTGCGGTCGGCCCGCCAGAACGCCCGGTCGGGATGGGCCAGCGCGCGGGCGATCAGCCGCGTGGTGAGGTGATTGGGGTAGGTCACTTCGGCGATCTCCATCGCGGCATACCGCACAGCTCGATCCGGCAGCCCCGTGGCACTGCCGGGACCGTGTGGTTCGCGCAGCAACTGCGCCGCGTAGGCGACGATGTCTTCCCTCTCCGTCCATTCCTCGTCGTCGAGGTCCACGTGGGCCACGTGCGGAGGCCTTCGAAGTGCGGTGGGGAAGATGTGCGGCCTGCCGCCGAGGATCAGTCGTAGGCGAGGGGCGCGGACGGCGGCTTCGTGGAGGAACTCCGCGACGATCGCGGCATGTTCGGCATCATTGCCCGCCTCGTCCAGGGAGTCCACGACCACGGTCAAGGGTTCGGTTCCGGTGGCCAGCATGGTGAGGATCTGATCGCGTTCGGTCGCGGTACTCTCCAGGGCGTTCGCGAACGAGGCCAGAATCTGCGCCGGTGTTTTGCCTGCGGCGTGGATGGCGAGATCGATGGCTTCGGGGCGCACGTCGGTGGAACGGACGACCGTGGTGTCCGGGATGCGATCGCGCACACCGCCGTCCGCGAGAGTCACGACACGACCCAGCAGTGAGGACTTGCCCACACCGGGGCCTCCCGCGATCTGGAACACCCGTACATGCGCCTCGTCGTCGCCGCGCAACCAACGAGCCAAGCGCGTCATGACACGCGTACGGCCGGTGAAGAAGTGCCCATCGGCGGCGTGCGTGTCGACGGCGGCGCCGAGTCGGGCGAACAACTCGCGGTCGACCCCGGGCCGGCGGTGCTGGGCTCGGACTCGCGACTCCGCCAGATCGGTTCGCTCCGGCAACCCGGGAATGTGGTGCGGATTCGGGAAGAACGAGAGGTCTCCGCTGTGGATCAGCGCGAGGTCCGCTCGTTGCGGGATGTGGGACCGATCGAGCTCCAGATTGATTGCCCGTACCACCTCCTCCAGGGGGACGAACACGGGCCGCTCACGGACCAGGATCGGAGCCTGGACGACCTGTTCACGAAGGACCTTGACGAGCGCTTGTGCGAAGGCTCCGTCGCGCGCCGCTTCGCCACATCTGGCCGCCGATAGGATCGCGAGTGAATCCCAGAGTCGGCGCTGCCGATGGATCTGTCTGCTGCCGACCAGTTGATCCTTGGCGGTTTGGGCCAACCGGCGAGCCGCGAGTGTGCGTACGGCCTCGCCCGCCATGGCGTCGACCGCGCCGTCCGCGGCGAAACACGTATCGACGATCACCAACAGACGTCGCACGTCCCGGTCGCCCGGCAACTCCACCAGCCTCGAGGTCGGCACCCCGGTGATCCGCACCATCGGACCGGGGCTGGTGGTGCGACACACCAAGTGGTGTGGCTCCTCGTCGGCACCGTGGCCCGCGTGGTAGACGATGAGCGTGTCGTCCGCCGCACACTCGGTGGACAGCCAGGAATCAAAGGCCAGTTCGAGATCTTGGCGACTGGGTGGATCGATCAGCCCCTCGGGTCGATCAACCGGTGGACGATAGCCGAACCCGGCCAGTGTGGCGATTACCTCCAGCACGTCACGCGGAACCTGCGCGAGGTTCTCCCACGCGTCATCGTCGTAGGTAGCCGCACCGATGGCGAACACATGGCGGCGCCCTCCATCGGACGAGACATCGACACTCGGTTCGGTCATCAGGTCCCCACCCGGTCCCGTCGATCCCTCGGTCGAACGGCGACAGCCCTCCTCGCCGACCCGTGGGACCTTCCCCCGCACGCCCCCTGTGCGTGAATTCTGGGAGGAGCGTAAGCCGCGCGCGACGCCGAAATCCCGCGGATGCGGAAATCCACCGCCTACGAGAACGTGCACGGAGTGTGGTCGGTCTCGTCCTGTCGGGAAGATTGGCTACCCTCGCCTGCATGTCCGACGATCCGAGTCTCCGCGGACCAGCGTTGCGGGCAGCGCTGGTCGCGGAGGCCGTCATACCACTCCACGACCCGGTGCGACTGCTGAAAGGCGGCTTTCTGGCCGCTCCCTGTACCCATGAAGTCCTTTTTCTGGAGCCTGAGTTGCGGGTCGTCTCGCAGTTCCCCATCCCTGAAGACCGGACACATCGATATTCGTTGGCGGGCGGGGGTCTGCGGATCGACGTCAGTCCCGACCACCAATGGGTGGTCCTGGCGGGCACCGACCGCATGGTGGTGGTCGACCCGACGGGACAGGTGGCCTGGCGGACCGCCTACCCCGTCTTTCGCGACGCTGCCGGCGATACGGTGCCGGCCTGTGGGGTGTTCAGCCTCGACGGCTCCGAGTTGTGGGCCTTCGTACCGACTCTCGGCGCGTCCTCCGGCGAGGATTGGGTGGACGCCGAGCGATGGGTGGTCAGGACCTCGGACTGGCAGGTCACTGCCCGAGCCGAATCCCGCTACCGCGGGACCACCCACATCGCCGTCCATCCCGACGGGGAACAACTGGGGTATGCCGACTTGGACGGACACGGAGCCGACGGCAGTTGGACCACCTGGCAGGACAACGTCGAGAGCGCTCCCATCCGAGGCGACTGGATCCCGCTGGACGTATCCCCCGACGGCCACCGTTGGCTCGGTGTCATCTCGTACGACGTCGTCGTGGGCGACTTCACGGGCACCCGGATCGAACTGAACGAGGACGGTCGCTGGGACCACTGGAGGTTCAATTTTTGCGGCTGCTTCGTGACCCCGCTGCAAGTGCTCGTCGCGGTTTCCCACGACGACGGCAGAGAGCATCGGCATCTGCTCTTCCGCGCCGACACCCTGGAACAGGTGGGCCACGTTGCCTACCCCCCAGCGTTCCCGAGCGAGCAGGAGAATGGATTCGTGCTTGGCTACGGCGATGGCACCTGGCTTACCACGGACACGGAAGGAATTCGCCGCTGGGCATTCGTCGAGCCCACCGGCACCTGAACCCGGTTCTTGGAGCGGATTACGGAACGTGCCCGCCCGACGCGTCGATCGATCCGATGGTCTGATCACCCACTCTCTCGCGCCTGTGAGGTACGTGTCTGCCACGTGCTCCAGGAGGGCCTACCGCAGGCGAGCGCCCTGACGAACCGGAGTCGCGTTCGTGCGCGAACCGGCACGCTCGCGCAGCTCGCGCGGCGAATGTCCGGCGGCTTGGAGACGGGACCCTGCGGGCGCCCGTTCCGGTTCCGTTACAGCGGCAGGACCACCAGGGCGGTGTCGTCGGTGGCGCCGTCGGGTGGGAGGAGATCGGCGAGGAGGGCGTCGGCCAGGGATTCGGGGTCGAGGGTGCGGTGGCGGGCGAGTGCGAGGGCGAGGCGGGCGAGGGATGTGTCGATGTCCTCGTGGCGGCGCTCGATCAGGCCGTCGGTGTACAGGACCAGGGTCGCTCCGGTGGGGTAGTCGAGCCGGGCCTGGGGGCGGGGGAGGTGTTCGGGGTGGGCGCCGAGCGGGGGGTCGGTGGCCCGGTCGAGGAGGGTGACCGTTCCGTCCGGGGCGAGGAGGGCGGGAGGCAGGTGTCCCGCGCTGCTGTAGTGGAGGCTGCGGCACGCGGGGTCGACGGTCACGGCGACGGCGGTCGCCGATTCGGCGCCGGGCACCGAGCGCGCGTGCAGCCCGAGTGCCTCCAGGGCGTGGGCGGGTCCGTCGGCGATGCGCAGGGTCGCGGTGAGGGCGCTGCGCAGTTGCCCCATGACGGCGGCGGCCTCGAGGCCGTGTCCGACGACGTCGCCGACCGCGACGGCGGTGCGTCCCTGGGGCAGGTCGACCAGGTCGTACCAGTCGCCGCACACGTTCAGCGCGCCCTGCGCGGGGTGGTAGCGCACGGCCGCGGTGTGCGGACCGGCGTGCGGCGACGGCGCGGGCAGCATGGCGCTTTGCAGGACGAGGGCCACCTCGCGTTCGTGGGCGTAGGACCTGCGGAGGCGTTCGTTGACCTCTTGGAGCTCGCGGGCGCGGTTGTACAGTTCGGCCTCGATGAAGTCCGCGCGGCTCTCGGGGCAATCGCTTTTCGCGCGCAGGAGTTCGGTGACCTCCTCGACTCGGTGCAGCACCCAGCACGTTCGGCCGCGGGAGTCGAGGACGGGGGCGTTGAGGATGCTCCAGTACCGCTCGTCCCACACGCCGGGCTCGTCGGGGCGCTGTGTGTCGTAGCGCTGCACGGCCATCGTGTCGCGCTGCCCGGCCGCCGCCCGGCGCAGCGACGCGGCGAGGTTGCGCGTGCCGGTCGCGGACCCGTCGTGGGGGTTGTCGGGGAAGGCGTCGAAGATGTACCGGCCGATGATCTCCTCGTGTCCGCGCCCCGCCAGGCGCAGGTAAGCGGGGTTCGCCTCCGCGTAGATCAGCGCCGGCGTCAGCAGCGCCACGCCGGCAGGCAGCGCCTCGAACACCGCCCGGAAGTCCACCCGCCATGGGGGTTGCTCGTCATACACGGATATCTGCGCGCCCGAATCCGGATCGTCCGCGAATCGCGGGTCGGCCGTCGTCCCGAGCCCAGGCGCCGTGGACGGCCCAGGCGCGGTCGCCCCGGAACTACCGGCTGACCCGAGGACCGGAACAGTATCCGGGCGATTACGGTGGGGCATCTCTTGTGCCCGTGCCTGCCGGCGGGCCTGATTGTCCGACCGGTTGTCCGTGCTGCCGTCGACCTGATGGCCTGTGGATGTGCTCATGGCCACCACCCTTCGTCGGTGAAGAAGCCCCGAGCCCGTTTGCCATTCCACCGTACGCGTGCCGAACACCGCCACTTGTGCCATCGCGAACGGGCGGCCGCTTTCGGCGCGGGCCGCTGTCCGGACGCCCGGTGGGCACTCGCCTGTCGGAGCGGTGTCCGCCGGGAACAGAGTGGTCGCCCCGTGTTTGCCGCAGCGGTGCCGACTTCTACACCTTGCGTCTCCTCCTGCGCGGTGACGTCCCGCTTCCAGTCCTTCCTCCGCCTGGTCCGCCGGCGACGCGTCGGCATCGTGCTTGTGTGATGCCTGCGAGGTCGGCGGATGCGCCCCGGGTGCGTGGTGGCGATGGTGCCGCTTCGGTGTTCACGATCCGCCCGCACCGTGCCTACATCCAGGCCGCCGTCGCGAGCAATCGAGGGCCCGCGAATGGGCGGAACACCGTCCAGTACTCGGCCTGCCCGCTGAGCGGTGCCACAACTCTTGAATCGGCGGCAGCCAGCAGATCTTCATCCGAGGACGCAAGGATAATCTCGATGGTGTTTGCAATTTTGACCATCATACTCACATCTCCCGACTCGACGGACGCCACGACCACGGGCCAGAAGAAGCCTTCCGAAAGAATGCCGTAGGGGTTCACGGAGTCGCAGATTATTTCGTTTGCCAGATCTTCCCCGTTTTCCGCAGCCTCACGTTCGGCATCCCGCAAAAGGTGGGCCAGGTGGGGACGTGTCTCCGGAAGCGAGGCCCAGAGCCAGCGAAACAACCCACTGGAATCCAGGCTCGAATCCCGGTTCGACTTCGCGTCGTTTGTGATCATTCGGCGCCTCAAACTATTACGGGTGGGCGATTCTTGAAAATACTGCGGTCGTCAGCACTTCGAATGCATGAAGAATGAGGGCCGGTCGGTGTCGGCGGGAAGGGGCGATCAGCGCTCCAGGTCGGCCGTTCTTTCTCCGTGAGTCGTCCGCCCGGTCCTGTGCGATACAGCTTCGGCGAGCACATGTCCCTTATGGTCCCGCCCATCATCCGAGGAGGGCGATGAACGCGAAACCGAGCTCATCGGGGTCAGACCCAAAGCAGCTACGTCGGCGATGAGAGGTTCTCGAGCGTCGGAATCCGAGTCGGAGAGAACCCTCTTGATATCACCCATCAAACCCCTGTCCGAAGTCACGGATTCGAGTCTGGGCCGCTGGAATGACGCCTGGGAGAACTTCGACCCCGTGACGGACTGCATTTCAGGGAGAGCCTTGGCTGTATCGACGGCGTTCGCGACCGTCACCATCCGCTGGGGGTTGGCGCCGAGCCAGGCTGTTACGGCGCCCTTGGCGTCTGGGGTTTGGAGGGCGTCCATCAGCTCGCCGGCCTCTCGAAGCGCGATCGATCGGTCTTGATCCTTCAGGCCCGATTCCCATCGCAGTGCTTTACCGAGCCTTCCCAGGAGATCTGCGACGTCGACCGCATGATATGTCCCACGAAAACCTGTGGGTCGACCGTCATCCAGTTCCGCGCGAAGCGCGGAAGCAGCCTTTCCGTTACCGACCCATCGCTGTGCGCCGGGCTTGACATATATGTCCGCGAGGATTTGCCGCAACCTCTTGTTGTCGACAGCGGGCGGAGCTACCTGCTCTCCTTGTTGCCTGAGTGCGGAATCATCCGTACTCTCTTGTCGGCTCATACGCGGAATGATTCGCCGTCTATGGTGGTCGCGAAAAGAAGGGTCATCATCGGTCCATTCGTGCTGAGAATTCTACTTTATTATGCAATAGAAAAATGATCAAGGAATGCAAAAAGGCGTCTAGAAAACTTCACCAATGCGACTGTTTCGCTCACCGTGCGGCATCGGCCGCATTCCACGCGCTTGACCGTCGGGCCCGGCGCCGGAAGCCTCCTCCGCGCCACGGCCCTACCAACCCGGAGAAGGCCGGGCGGGAGTCGGCCCCGCCGAAGCGGCTCCTCCCCTGGCCTGGTCCGCGCGAGACTCGGCCCACCGGGCGACACCTCCCGCCTCATCCCGGAGCCGATGCCGCCGTGCCATGCCGTGAGGCAGGTTCCGTCGATGGGCCTCGCCAAGGCGCCCGACCCGCCAGGGACGACCGATGGCGAGGACGACTTGGCCCGGGCTCACGAACGCGCCACCCGGGGCGAGTCGTACCCGCCGGTTTGTCGGGTCAGGCGGGAGCGGCGTCGCCTCGTCGGTCGAGCATCGCGGCGGGCTCGGATGAGGGCTCCGATGCGGGCTCCTCCGCCGCCTCGCCGCGCCGAGCCGGGACGACGCCCGCGACGTGTATCGATCCCTGCCCGCGTCGCTGCGCACGGGCCCCCGGGGGAGACCGCCCGTGCCCGGGCACGACACGATCACCCTCCTGATCCACCTGGGCGCCGTGATCACCGCCAACCCGCACATCCGCGAGATCGACATCAACCCGGTACGGGTCACGGCCTCCGGCCTGCTCGCCCTGGACGCCGTCTTCCTCGCGAAGTAGCAAGCGGATTCCCGATTCCGCGTCCATCCCCGCAGCGCGGGATCGGGCGACGCCGCTCGTCTTCAGGGCGGACGGTGGTACAGGACGATGCCGAGGAAGCGGACGGCTCGACCGTTGGACCAGGCACACGGAACGCCCGGCGACCGAGCCCGTGATCGCAACACGAGCGCCATGAGGTGATCGACTGGTTGGCCGGAGTTTCCCAGATCCTCATGATGTGACCCCCTGAATTCGTCGGCCACCCGGACTCCTCGAAGGACGCGGGAATGCTCGCGACACGACAGATGGCCTTCGGCGGTACCGTTCCGGACCTGTGTCCCTCATATCCGGCTTCGCGCGTCTCCGCGCCGCGCTGCACTCCGACGCGGTCGGCGGTTCCCTGCTGATCGCCGCCGCACTGTTCGCACTGGTCTGGGCGAACTCACCCCTTTCCGCCGCCTACGAATCCCTGCGTACCTTCCACATCGGACCTCGAATCCTGCACCTGGACATGCCCGTGCACGCGTGGGCGGGCGACGGACTGCTGGCGGTGTTCTTCTTCATCGTCGGCAACGAGCTGAAACGAGACCTCGTCCACGGTGAACTTCGCGACCCACGCCGTGCCGCCCTGCCGATCGTGGCCGCCCTCGGCGGCGTCCTGGTCCCCGTCCTGATCTTCCTGGCCGTGAACGCCGGCACCGGTGGTGAGGCGGGCGGAGGATGGGGCATCCCGATGGCCACCGACATCGCCTTCGCCGTCGCCGTCCTCGCGGTGATCGGCAGGCATCTCCCCGCCCCGCTGCGGACGTTCCTGCTCACCCTGGCCACCGTGGACGACGTGTGCGCGGTCATCGTCATCGCCGTCGCCTATACGGGCGACCTATCCCTCACGGCGCTTGCCCTCGCCGCTCTCGGTCTGGCCACGTTCGGCCATCTGCAGAACGGGTCTGGTAGAGCGGTGACCCGGGTGCGGTCGGCGGTACCGGGGCCGTTGCTGTTCGGACCCCTTGCCCTGATCGTCTGGGCGCTGGTACACGCCTCCGGGGTCCACGCCACGATCGCCGGCGTCGCGATGGGCCTGCTCATGCGCACCACCACCCGTTCCGGCGAGAGGGTCAGCCCCTCACATCGGACGGACGAGGTGCTGCGGCCGGTTGCGTCCGGGCTGGCTTTGCCCGTGTTCGCGCTCATGTCCGCGGGCGTCTCGCTGTCCGGAGCGGGGGGTTTCTGGACCAGTACGATCACCTGGGGCGTCCTGGCGGGCCTGATCGGAGGCAAGCTCCTGGGCATCCTCGGCGGTACCTGGCTGACGGCCCGCTTCACCTCCGCCCACCTCAACCCCCAACTCGGCTGGGCCGACATCGCCGGGGTGGGCATCCTGGGCGGGATCGGCTTCACCGTCTCGCATCTGGTCGCCGAACTCTCCTACACCGAACCCGCCCATCTCACCGACGCAAAGGGCGCCGTCCTGCTCGCATCCGCCATCGCGTCGTCGCTCGCGGCCGTCGTCTTCGGTGCCCGCAGCCGTCACCACCGACGTCTCGCCGAATCCGCGCTCCGGGAGACGGATCCGCGGTGAACGCCATCGCGTCGCCACGGTCGTTGCCAGGACTGCCTGCGTCACCTTCCGTGGACGTCGTTTCGACGTGAGTTCGGGAGTCACGTGAGGCACCGAAGCAGGATCGGTGTCAATGTGAATTGATGTCACTCGGTCGCGATGCTCCCCGGGCCGGGGCTCTGCTCTTCCGGCGTGCGGTCATCGTGTCATGTGCCCGCCGCAGGTCGGTCGGACATGTAGGCGTGCCTGCCTCTTCGCGGATGGGGCAGGCTGTTGTTTGTGGGACTGGGTGAGGGGAGCCGGCCTCGTCACCCGGCACAGGCCAAGCTGACTTTGTGTGTCCATATGCAACCCTGGCCGGGTGGATGATTGGTTCGGCCCAACCGACGAGAACAGCGTTGGACGGGTGGCATGAACAACGACAATGGCACCGATGTGCGCGCCTTCCAGGCGGCGGCGGACAACGCGGGTATCGACAGCGATCGCTATGCCATGGCCCGGACTACTGCCCCTTCTGAATCAGGCTCTTCTCCGGATGACGGGCGGGTTCGCCCGTGAACCACTTCGGCGGCCCCGACGGTGGCCTCGACCTGACCAACGGCGGCACCGAGGTCTTCGTCGAGGTCATGATGCTCGCGGTCAGCCTGCTTGCCCGGGAACCGTGCGAGTACCGGTTCGCTGCTTTGATGGCCGCGCAGGACCAGAACATGGTGGGGCGCGGCTGCGTCGGCTTCGATCTGGACGAGATCGCCTGGGGGAGTACGGCCGAAGGGCAGGCTGAGGTCAGGGGCTTCATCCTGCGCACGATCGACCTCGCGGCGCGGGAACACCGCTGGGACGAGCTGGGGTATGAGCCGCCTTACGTCCACGGTTACTTGCGTCGGTTCCGGGTCATGGTCAAGGCGTTCGACCCCGTCCGCGGCGGACGTGACCCCGAACGCGCCGCCGGGCCCGACGACAACGCGCTGGCGATGTGCGTCCGACACCGCGTGCTCGCGCTCGCGGACTGGGGCGGCTACTGCGCGTTCTGCACACGCTGACCCCGCGACGGCCACACGGCGCCTTGCCCATTTGTCGCAGCGCGCACCGGTCACGATGACCTTCCACGCTCGCTCTCGATCCTCCGTTGATCCCGGCGTAGGCCCGCTGACCTGAGCGTCGACACCTGCCGCAGTAATACCCCGCTGAGGTTTGCCCGGCTTGAGCTTTGGTGTGGGCGAGACGGTACGAATCCGTGCCGGTCTGGATGATCGCGCCGCTGAAGGTGAGCCGGTCGACGATGGCAGCGCAGAGCCGCGGGTCGGTGAACGTCTTCGTCCAACCGCTGAAGGACTCGTTGGAGGCGATGGCGACGCTGTTCTTCTCTTCGCGTTCGGTCAGTACCTGGAACAGCAGTTCGGCTCTGCGGCAGTCGAGTTCCATGTATCCGAGTACGACAACCGCAGCGAGAACAGATAGGCCCGGGTCACGGTGCCGGGGCCGGGCTGCACGACCTGGACTTCCCCGAAGTCCACCTCCGCCTCCGCCCCGGGCAGATGCGTCTGCGGCACGAACAGCGCCTGCGGCCCCAGACCGGCCTTCCGCCCGGCCTTCCGCCGCACCTCCGGCCGCCGGACTTTCACCTAGGCGCGGACCCTGGCGTAAGAGATTTCGTCAGCGTTGTGCTCGTCCGCCAGACGGTCGAAGATCCGCTGAGCTGTGTGCCGCTGCTTCGGTGGCGCGTCCAGGTCTGCGCGGAGCATCCCGTCGATCAGCGGTTTGTCCGGGTCCAGCCGGGTCTCCCTACGCCGCGGTGGCTTCCGCTCACCTGGCCACTGCCCGTCCAGCGCTCGCCGGACCGTCCGCCAGGTGACGTTGTACTTGCGCCGCAAAGCCCGCTGGGACAAACCGATTTGGCGATGGTCGCGCCGGATCGCGGCGTACAGGTCGACCTTCGACTGCGACTTTCCCATCCGGCCTCCCGCGGCAGATGCACAGTCCACCGTCCCACCGCAAGGCTCCGGGTGACGTCAAAAAACAAACAGACACCGCAAACTCGGTCGGAACCCGACTCCCACCGACGCATCAGAACGACCCCCCTTCAGCAACAAAGCCACCAGGGCCGCGATGAGCATCCGCACCTTGACGCTTTCGGGCCATGGCGACGGCATTTTCCTATGACTGCCATGAGGCGTCCGGGAGTCTGAGCAACACCCGAGCCGATGGCGGTCCGGGGCTCGTCCGGAAGGCCGACGAGTACGTGCGTGCGAGCCCAGTCCCCGATGCGAAAGTGACGAAGTCGAACATGCGAGACACGCTGGACCGAGTCGGCGGCTCGCGGGGCGAGGCGGCACACTCCGTTGGATTCGTGATCGACCCAGCGTTCCAACAGGACCACCTGGCAACCTACTTCGCGCGAACCGACCGTCGAGGATGGAGGCCGCGCCAGGCAGGCGCAGACCCTGCCGTGCTGATGATCGATCGTGGACTTCCCTGGGCGCGTTCCCTCCTCGGGCCACTATCCGCGGCGGAGAGAGTCCATCGGTTGGCCTTGCCCACACTGGCTACCTCCCTGTCCGCCTGGCTCCATTCGCCAACCCCGGCTCACCGGGTGCTGGGGATCCACCGCAACACCCTCGCCAACCGCGTTCGCCTGCTCGGCAACCTCCTTGGAGTCGACACGACGAACCTGGGCGCCAGGGCGACCCTTTCGCTGGCCCTTCGCATCCACAACGCGTCCCACGAGCCCGGTCGTGCTCCCGTGGCGATGGCACCCGGCCTGCCCAGCGAACTCGTGGCTCTGCCCTCCGTGCGGGCCTGGGCGCGCACGCGACTGCGCCCACTCTCACAACTGCCTTTCGAAACCGGGATCCATACCCTCGCGACGTGGATCGAGAGCAGTGCTCGAAATGCTCCTGCCGCATCGGCCCTCGGCGTCGGCGAGGCAGGTCTGCGCAAGAGGATCAAGCGCATGGAGGACGTGCTCGGACAGCCGATCTCCACCGATCCGTTGGCCAGATTCGACATCTGGCTGGCATTTCGGGCGTGCGCGCTGCCCCACAAGGCTCGTGGCGTCGGGTAACTCCGGCCCTGCCCATGGCCGCTACACCGCGCGTGAGCACACGGCGCTCCCGCAGGTGTCGGAAATGCGGGCTCAGGCCCGGGCTCAGGCCTGCATTTCGGGTGCGGTGCCGATCCACGGCCCGCCCGCTGCTCCCGCTGGAATCCGCCGCCGTCGTGAGGTGTTGGGACGGAGGGCGAGGTGTCGGCTCTGTCGGGCTCGTGGAACGGCGGGTCGGCCACCTCGGTTTTTTGTGTACCACCAACGGACTCAAGGGGATTCGATGGCGGATTCGGTAGGCGGCTACCCATCGGGTGCGGGGCCGGCGGGGCGTGTCCCACCGGAAGAGGAACTGCTCGAGATCGTCGAAGGCGGGCGGATGGGCGTCCTGTCGGTGATCAAGACCGATGGCCGACCGCATCTCTCCAACGTGGCCTACGTCTGGGATCCCGCCGAGCGCGTCGCGCGAATCTCCACCGTCGCCGGTCGCGCCAAGGTACGGCTGCTGCGCGAAGACCCGCGCTGCTCGCTCCACGTCGGCGAGACGCCGCTACGGTACGCCGTCGCCGAGGCCGAGGCCGAAATCTCCTCGGTCAGCCTTACACGCGGTGACCCGACCGGGCTGGAACTATTGGGTATGAGCCCTGAGTTCGACACGCTCGAGTCCCGGGTCGCGTTTCTCGACCAGATGGTCAAGGATCGCCGCCTGGTACTCCGCCTGCACGTCTCCCGCCTCTACGGCCTCTCCATCGATCTTTCCTGATTGCGAGGCTCGCCCGGGAGCCGGCGTTCGCCGAGCCCGGCGGACGCCGGCCACCGGCTCACGGTCGGCCGGTGTGGGGCGGGAGGCCGAAATGGCCCGGCAGCCGGTGAAGATGTGGTGCAACCGAGACCCTCTCGCGTTGTCACGGAAGCCATCTCGTCTCGGTGACGCAGCGGAGACTCGCCGACGGTCAGCGAGGCGTCCGGCGCATGATCCAGATGGGCAGTGGCTCGGTCACGGTTGCCGAGATTTCCCATCCGGCGCGACGGTAGACCTCGACGTTGGCGGGGTTGCCGGTCTCGAGTACCGCCGGCAGGTCGTCCTCGGCGGCGCGTCGCAATCCGGCTTTCATGACGGTGTGGCCCCAACGCCGCCCGGCGTGTTCGGGGTGGGTACCCAGGACGCCGAGATACCAGAAGGGTTCGGTCGGCAGCGCGTTGTGCACGGCCCCGTCGTAAGCGTGGACCCGGGCGAGCGCGTCGTCCGGGAGCGGGGAGTGCCACGATTCACTCGACGGGTCGTCGTCGGTGGCGGGGGGTTCCCAGATCGCGACGGAGGAGCCGTGCCCAACCGTCCAGATCGTCTTCTTGTGCACCCGTTTATCGAACAGACGACCGAAGAAGGTCGCGGCGTGAGCCGGATAGTTCTTGTCGGGGAAGAGATAGCGCAGAACCGGGTCGTCGGTGAACGCGGCGACCAGCGAGGCTATGACCTGTGTACGCTCCGCCGGAGTGGCGATGGTGATCTCGGGTTCAGTCACAACATCGGACGATAGCCCAGACCCCTGAGCCCGACGCGGCCGTCGACGGGTGAAATCGAACGCAGCGATCGCGCTTGGCACGTTCCCGCACGCCCAAGGCCCGACGAGACGACAGGGGCGCCCCGAGAAGTCGATCGATGACCCGCGGTGGCGAGCAGCCCCCGCTGTTGTTCGACGTCTCGGCACACGTAGCGAAGCCGCAGCCCTCGCGCCCGGATGATGGTTGTCGGCGTCGCGTCGAGGTCGGCGCTCGGATGAGGCGGCGTCATACTCCTCGCGACGGGTGAGTACCTCGTCCATGTGCGTCTCCGCCCAGTCCTTGATGCCGTGCATGAGTTGGTGGAGCGAGAAGCCGAGGTTGGTCAGCTCGTCCGTGGCTGTGACCGGCACCGTCGGCGTCACCGTGCGGGTGACCAGGCCGTCGACCGATTCCTTCATCCGGACACTCGCACCGCCCCCACCGGCACCAGAGGTGGGAGGCACGCCTCATCCGATTGAATGCGTGGAAACGTCCTGGATCGCCGCCGGGTAGGCGCCGCCCTCGGCTTGGCCGACATGTTCGCGCGGGACGGCGTTGATCCCTCGTAATCGGATGAAACGTGACGACTCGGTGACGATGCGCCGACGTTGCCGGGCGTCGCGTTCTTCCTAGAGCACCTTCAGTTGCTCCACCCACACTGGTCAGGCTTTTGACAGTCCAACCGATTTCCGTTCGATCAGTAGCCGTGGTTCGAGCGTGAACAGTACGGCGAAGTTCGGTGACCGGCGATCCCACGTTCGGCGCACTTCGCGGCAGTCGTCATGCATCGAGCGGAGACAGGGGTGTACGCGGTCGTGGTGTCGACCCATGGCCTCCCGGGGGGAACATTGCGACTGCATCGCTGCATTTTTCCGATCTCCTTCATTCTCCTGGCTTCTTGTCTGTCGTTGTTGTCCGCGACGGTTCTCCCTGCGGAATATCAAGCCTTTGTACAATGGAGTTCGACGAATCTGATCAATCTGCGGAACCATCCCATGGAATCACTGCTGACCTCGTGTCTGATTCTGGGAAGGTCAAGACCCTGGATCCCCGTCCTGCTGCTGTCGTCGCTCTTTCCACTTTCCTTACGATTCGGAAATATCCGAGCACTGGTCATCGTTTTTTCGGCGCATATGGTGGCCACGTTCTTGAGCCAAGGGATCTTGGCCGTGCGAATCGCTGGCGACAAGGCGCCGGCCGCCTTGGCTTCGATGGACGACTATGGGACGTCCTATGTATACGTGGCAGCCTTGGCCGCAGTCATTCTGTACGGGCGGGTGCTGTTCTGGCGATTTGCCGCCTTATCCTGCCTGTGCGTCAAAGCAGAATATCTTCTGCACGGGATCGATACTCTCGAGGTCGAGCCCGTTGGCCATTCGGCAAGTTTCGCCACTGCGGCGATCCTGGGAAGGATTTTCGCCAGAACGGAAACGGGGTCCTCCGAGGGCACCCGAACGTCGGACCGGGTCACGGAACGGCCCCCACAATCATCAGTGTCTACCTTTCTTCGATGGAGCGCGGCCCGCCTGCCGCGCTACGGTCGCCGTGACGCCGACGTAACCAAGCCCCCGTCGGCGGCTCATCACGACACCGCCGATCCCAGTGACCACAAGGAAAGCGCCATGAGTCGGCGCACCTATGCCGATCAAATCGAAGTCGCAGCCACCCCTGCGGCGATTTTTCGGATCTACTCCGACGTTGAGAACTGGTCCCGGTGGGATCGCGCTGTTCATCGTTCAGCCGTCGACAGGTTCGAGACCGGAGGGCGTGGGTTTCTCAAATCTAGGAACGGGCCGAAATCGAGAATGGAGATACTCGAGGTCGTCGACGGGGTGTCGTTCACGACAAAATTCAGGCTGCCGCTGTGTCGCCTGTGGCTGAAGTACGAACTTCGACCCGCAGGCGACGGTAAGACGCTTGTTGTCCATAGCGTGGCGTTCTACGGAACGCTGGCGCCGGCATTCGCGCGATTGTTCGAGCGTGAAGTTCGCAAGGATTTGTCTGCCGGGCTCAGTCGAATCAAGTCCATCACTGAGAACGAGGCCGTCGGGGCGTGAGCCCTGCATCCCGCTCGGGGCGGATGTGCCGGCAGTGGTCGGCAGACGCGATTTCGCGAACGCCGACCGCGCGTTCACGGCGCCGAGCGCAATTCGAGGGGCCGTGTCGGGGCGATGTTTGCCTGCCCACATCGTGTGACATCGGCTCGCCGAGGTGGTCGCGGGTGCCCGCTCCGAAGCCGGCCCCGGCACGGTCGCGGTCGCTCGCCGCCCGGGCTCGACGGCTACGACTTCGATGTCTTCGCCGACGATTCGAGCCGTCACCGGTCGCGACGAACCAACAGGACCGAGGGAAGTCACCGGGAGAGAGCGTGCACCTTGGCGCTCCGGGTGCACCAAGTGATAGCTGACACCTCGAACAGACACGGCCCTGTCAACCTGCAGTTCGACTCGCGGTTGCCCCACCCCCGGATCTCCAACAGTTCCCCCTGGTTGGTGTGGGTGGCGTCCAACGGGAACGCGAACCCGACGCCGGCGGCGCCCGCTCCCTCGTCGAGTACCCCGTTGAGGAACCGGTTCGGGTACTGGTGGCTGACGAGCCGAGCGTCCGCACCGAAATGGACTTGTCCTCCGCCAAGTGGGCCCCGATGAGCACTGGCCCGGGCGGCAGCGGAGGCAAATCGATGGTGCTTCTGCCAGACTTGCCCGCAATCTCATGAAGTAGCGCTTCATTACGCATCGGCATCATGTTCGTCACGTTCTCAAGCGGACGCATGCCCGACCATGAATTCGGCGACGACCTGAGCGGCGGTCCATCGGCATCGATTCGTGTGCCACGACGGGTCGGGCCGCCGAGCTACGGCGGACCCGCGGTCCACTGACGCGCACGGCGCCTATTTCCAAGACAGGTGCGCTCGAACGGATTTGAATGAGATCCGAAACCGGAGCCCGTCGGTGATTGCCTCAAGGCGTCGACGTTCGAAGGCGGACATGCGATGGGTGCCCGCGTGTGCCGGCCACGATCCGTATGGCGTTCCTCGAGCGATTCCGCCGGAGAGATCAGCGAGCCCGGTCTTGTAGGCGCTTCTCCCGGAGCAGACATGAAACGGAACAGGTGACATGACAGTTCGGGTTGGCGACAGCGCTGACGTATCTCGGGATCGTCGGACGCGTGTGCAAGGTGAACCCGTCGACCACTACCCGCCTGTCCCTCCGGAGGCCGTGCGCGGAACGTTGCGCCGGATCACCACCGCGGGGGAGGAGATACTGCGTCGCCGGTGTCGCGAGGTCGTCGAGTTCGGCACGTCGGACCTGTCCCGACTGATCGACGACATGTTCGCCACGAACCGTGTTGCGGAGGGCGTGGGACTGGCCGCGAATCAGGTCGACGTGGACATGCAAGTGTTCGTGTGGGACATCACCGATGAGTGGGGCGTGCGGCATGTCGGGCACGTCGCCAATCCCGTCCTGGAGGATGTTCCGGTAGGGCAGCGCACACTGGTCGACGCGCCGAAAGAGGGATGTCTATCGGTACCGGGAGCGGGGCATCGAGCGGTGCCACGCTTGGACCGCGTTGTCATGCGAGGGCGTGACAAGGACGGCGCATCGCTCGTGATCGACGCTCGGGGTTATCTCGCGCGGTGCGTGCAACACGAGATCGACCATCTGCACGGCCATCTGTATGTGGATCGCCTCCCGGCGCGGGAACGCAAGGCCGCACTGCGCGAGATGGACGGGTCGCAGCACGAGGTCTTCGCCCGGCGCGCCGCCTTGGCCGAGCAGTTGGGCAAGTAGGACTCCGTCGCTTTGCTGGTCGAGGCGGGCTGGGCAGCGCGTTGACTGTGGCCGGTTGTGTGCGGGGCGGGAACGACGACTGGCCTGCCTTCCGAGGACTTTTTGCTACCGAGTGCCGCCACCGGACTGTGGTTGCTAGGCTGGTGGCATGACGGTGATGACGCTGCGAATCCCGGATGACCTGGACGCCTCGATCCGTGCCGGTGCGGCGGCGGCGGGCTTGTCCTTGAATGCGTACATCGTCCGAGCCGCCCGCAGGCAAGCCGTCCTGGACGCCGCCCGACACCTGGCCGAGCTCGGCTTGGGTGAGGATCTGTGCGACGAGGGCGACAGCCTGTGAGGCGAGGCGAGATCTGGACTCTCGGCGACGGCCGCGACGTCCTGATCGTCTCCCTTGACGGCCTCGAACAGGCCTATGCGGCGCTCCTGGCGATCGTGCTGCATCCTGCGGGGCGCTACCCGGATACGGCGATGTCCGTCGTCGTCGAGGATCCCTTGCCGTGCACGGCAGTGGCGGTCAACCTCCAACAACTGCGCACCACCCGCTTCGACGATGCGAAGCTCGTCGGTGCCGTCGACCCCGCGGTGATGGAACGCGTCGACCAGGCCCTGCGCGCGGTCCTGGACCTGTAAGCGGTCCTGGACCTGTAAGGCGACGCCCGGCGCACATTCCCACGTCCCGCCGGACGGTGCGCCGGATACGGCCGATCGGCCACGAGCCCACGCGAGAGGTGGAGCACTCGATACCACCGGCTGTGACGGAGTCATCCGTCGCCCTGACCTCGCCCGCTTCGGGAGGTGTCGCGGATTGACGAACCGGGCCGTGGGGCGCCGCATGTTGCAGCCGCCGTGACGGACCCCGTCCGCCGTCTTCTCGGTACGAGGTGGGTCGCCCGGGACGCCACAGTCCCGTTCGCGAGCGCCGGTAGAGGAACGTGCTCAACCTCGTCGGAGTTGCCTCACGAGGAGGAAGGCCACCGGGAAGTTCGGGATTCTTCGGACATGCATCCGCCACCAGGACGACGCCGCTCCCTTGCCCAACACCAGAACGCCGTTCTCGACGTCGGCACGGTGGATTTCATGCCACATAGCGGTGCCCTTGGGCGTGGTGACGCTGTTCCGGTCCATGACGAGTTGGCCGAATCGGAGCTGCTCTCCCCGGGCGAGCGCGTTCCGTGCGATGGGGAACTGCGTTTCCACCAGCCCCTGTTGCAGCAACCCCGCCCATTGTTCGGGGTGTTCGTAGAACCCCGTGAGCTTGAGCAGGGAGCCGTCCGCACGCGAGAGTCTGTAGGTGTGGAAGGTGCCGGTGTGGGAGCCGTCGACCTGTTGGGAGACCACGTCGGCGAACACCGTCACCGAGTCGTACCGGAAGGTGTCGGTGGGTCCTTCCTCGCCGGCGACGACGATGCCGCGTTCGAAGAAGTGAAGCCGCTTCGCCGCCTGTCTGCGGGAGAAGTTGGGGGTGTGTGTCAGGATCCGCCACAGCAGGAGGAGCCCCGGCACCACCAGCATCGCCATGCCGATGAGGACGCCGGTGAACATCAGGACCAAGAGGGCGTTGCCGACGCGTTTCGGCGTGAACGTCCGCCGATGCGCACCGAGTTGCTGCGATGAAGCCGCGGCGGCAATCTCGGGGGAAAGCAATCCGGAAGGAGCGGCTGAGCCGTATGCAGACATGAAGGATTTCGGGTCGAGGCACAGGGGATGAGGATCATGCGCCGGGCCTTCCCATGATCCGTGCGTCGAGCATAGAGCCCATGGTCGGACGGTCGTGCGGTCCCCACCACGTCTGGCCCCGTCGCGACACGTGCGGATAGCCGCATTCCGGTCGGCTGCGTCGTTTGGACCGCCCCAAGTGAGCGTGTGGGAGCGGCGTCGGCACTGGTAGAGTCCCGGGTCGTTCGGTGCCGGCCCTGCGTCTGTGGGGATGTTCCCTCGGCCTCGGCATCCAGGATGGGTGGCCTGTAGTCGGCCCCGCATGTGCGGGGATGCTCCCTCGAACGCGAAATCGCTGCGAGTCGTGGTTGCGTCGGCCCCGCGTGTGCGGGGATGTTCCCTGGTACGGCTGCGTGAGATGGCTGGAAGCCAGGTTGGCCCCGCGCTTGCGGGGATGGTCCCGGTCGACAATCGGCCGGGCCGTTCAACAGTCGCCCTCGGCCGGTGGGAAACCGCCTTCCGGCACGCCCGGCAGGCGCCGCCCGAGACGGTGACCCGGGTCGGCGACGCTGCTGCGCAGGCGCTCTCTCGTCGCGTCGGCGAGGCGAGTGAAGCGGGCTTCGTTCATGCGAGACACATGCTTGGGCAATCCTCGCCGGGGATTTCCGAGGCCGAGGAAGGTTGTCGCGTTCCGCCTATTCCTCCTCACGGATTGCGGCAGGCTTTTCCCGAAACTTCTTTCGAACGGGAACAGTTCGGCGGTCCTTCCCATGCCCACTTTCAACCTGCTCGACGAACCCTGGCTCACGCTGCGCCCCCTGAGCGGCGGAACTCCCCAGGTTCACACCGGCCGTCAGGCCCTGATCCGAGCGGCGGACTACGCCGGACTCGTGGTGGAGCAGCCCACTCACACTCCCGCCCTGCTCCGGCAGTTCTTCCTGCCCATCGTGTGGGCGGCCCTAGGTCCGCCCCGAGACCGCGACGACTGGCTCCGACGCTTTCGGGAGGGGCATTTCACCGACGAAGCGTCGAGCGATCTGGCCGAGTATCTCCGCGAGCACCACGACCGGTTCGACCTGTTCCATGCCGAGCACCCGTTCGCGCAGGTCGCGGGGCTGCGCACAGCCAAAGACGAGACGAAGGGCGCGGCCTTGCTCGTTGCCACGGCCGCCACCGGGAACAACGTGCCCCTGTTCGCGTCGCGGACCGAGGGCGACCCTCTCCCACTCACCCCGGCCGAGGCCGCGCACTGGCTGCTCCACACGCACTGCTGGGACACCGCCGCGATCAAGACCGGCGTGGTCGGCGACGACAAGGTCCGGGCCGGCAAGACCACGGGGAATCCGACCGGGCCCCTTGGTCGACTCGGGGTCGTCACCCCCCTCGGGCGTACCTTGTACGACACCATCCTGCTCAACCTGCCCCACCGCACGGGACGAACCCCCGACGACGAACCGCAGTGGGCACGGGACGCGGGGCCCGAATGGAACGAGCGGGCGGCCAAGGGTCTGCTGGACCTGTGGACGTGGCAGTCGCGACGCATCCGCCTCGTCCCCGAGGAAACCCCGAAGGGCCCGCGCGTCACTCGGGTCGTGATCGCCGCAGGCGATCGCCTCGGGGAGATCCCGGACTACGAACCCCACACCACGTGGTCGCTTCCCCCGGTCGGGAGAAAACCCGAGGGTCCGGCGGTCCGCAGACCTCGCCGGCACCAACCCGGCAAGGCCGCCTGGCGGAGCCTCGACGTCCTCCTCGAAAGCACTCGACATCGAGACGTCGAGGACGGGAAGGAGGCGGCCGGCTACGCCACCAGCGTCCTCCTCGACCAACTCCGCGACGTGGCACGTTATATGCCCGCCGGCTACCCGATCCGGTTGGAGATGACCGGCATCTCGTACGGCACCCAGTCCGCGGTCGTCGACGACGTCCTATTCGACACGATTCCCCTGCCGCTGACCGCCCTGCCTTCCGACGGCCCCACACACAAGGCGCTCTTGGACGCCGTCGACCAGGCCGAGGAGCTGGCCCGCGGCCTGAACCACCTCTCGGGCGACCTGCGCAGGGCCGCGGGCGCCGAACCGATCCCCTGGGACAAGGGCCAACGCCCCGGGGAATCCCTCCTGCACGCCCTCGACCCCGCCATTCGACGACTCCTGCGGAGTTTGCGCGACGCGGGGGAGGAGCCCGACCGGGTCGAACAGCGGATCCTCACGTGGGAGCAACTCGCCTGGCGACACGCGGGCGAGATGGCCGACCAGGTCGTGTCCGCCGCCACACCCGCTGTGTTTGCAGGGCGCACGATCACCGACAGGACCACCACGGGTCGCAATCGCGCGTATCGGCTCGCCACCGCTGACGACCATTGGCACCACCACCTGCGGCGCACCCTCGCCCGCGCCGCCGACACGGCGGCCCGCGAAGCCGCCGAGAGACCCGAGGCAGCCGTGAAGCCCACGGAGGAAACCACGATGCCTGACGCCGAACAGCGCGAGCGGTACTGGGACACCCGGATCGGCGTCGACGGCCGCTGGCGCGTCGACCACGCGACCGGGTACGTCGGGCCGCCGCCCGGCGCGGACCTCGCGGCGATGCGTACCGGCCTCGGGCCGCCGCCCGGGGAGGCATGGGAAGTGTGGGCCTTCTGCGTATCCGAGGTCGACGAACGCCTCGCCCACCAGGACCGCATGTCCCCGGAACAGCGGGCGGAGCATGCCGCGTTGGCCCTGTTCGGGCTGCATCAGCAGGCGCAGTCGACACCGATGCACAAGGCCGGCGTACGTCCGGGCCAAGCCCTGCGCGCGCTGCGGACCTCCCGGAGGTTCAACGAACGGGCGGTCGACCGACGCGTGGACGCAGCCGCGACCGCGGCGGGGCCCGAGGCGCTGCGCGTCCATCTCCGTGGCCTGGTCACCCAACTGCGCACCGCGGGCCAACCGCTCGACTACAACGCCCTGTTGGAGGACCTGCGCGAGTTCGAACTTCCCGACGGTCGACGGCGGGTCCGCCGACGCTGGGGGCGCGACTACTACGGCCGGAAAGCGGGCGCGGAACCCAAGCCTTGAACACCGGCGCCGGCCTCGACCAACCGGCACCCGCCCGCACCCGATCCGAATCCCGGAGCAACCGATGACCCTCGCCCGCACGTACGTCGACGTTCACATCCTGCAGACCGTTCCGCCCGCCAACCTCAACCGCGACGACCAGGGCAACCCCAAGGAGGCCTACTTCGGCGGCGTCCGCCGCGCCCGCGTGTCGTCCCAGGCGTGGAAACGCGCGACCCGCATGGAGTTCGCCTCCCACCAGCCCGAGGGCGGGCGGGGCACCCGCACCAAGCGCATCGCCGCAGAGCTCGCGCACCGTCTGGGCCGCACCGGAGTGGACGCCGAACAGGCACAGCGACTCGCGACCGCACTGCTCACCCCACTGGGCGTCAAACCCGGCAAGAAGGCCGGCGACACCGCCTACCTGCTGTTCTACGGCCACCGCCAGGTCGAGGACATCGTCGACCTGGTCGCCGACGACGCCAAGGCTCTCGTCGCGCTCGACGACGCGGCCCTGGTCGCGGCGGTGAAGAACCTGCCGGTCGCCGACCGCCTCCGCAGCGGGCACCCCATGGACGTGGCCCTGTTCGGCCGCATGGTCGCCGACATCCCCTCCCTCAACGTCGACGCCGCCACCCAGGTCGCGCACGCCCTGTCCACCCACGCCGTCGAACTCGAATTCGACTACTACACGGCCGTCGACGACCAGAACACGGCCGACGAAACCGGCGTGGGCATGATCGGCACCGTCGGCTTCAACTCCGCCACCCTCTACCGCTACGCCACCCTCGGCCTCCACCAACTCGAGGCCAACCTCGGCGACCCCGACGCCGCGATCGAGGCTGTCGGGCTGTTCGTCCAGGACTTCGCACGGGCCGTGCCCTCCGGGCACCAGAACACGTTCGCCCACCGCACCCTGCCCAGCCTCGTTGTCGTGGCGATCCGCGGAGACCAACCCGTCAACCTCGTCTCCGCGTTCGAGGAACCCGTCCCGGGCACAGACGGCATCGCCGCCGAGTCCGCCCTCCGCCTCGCCGACGAATACACCCGCATCAGCGAGAACTGGCAGGCCGCCGACCACGTGAGGGTCTGCCACACGTTTGCCCCCGAATCCACTGCCGGTGTCCGTCTGGCCGAAGTCTTCGGCGACGGACACGCATTCCCGAAACTGCTCGCCGAATTGACCGGCCGACTCGAGGCGAGGAACGCCCGGTGACCGCCGACCGCCGGGTGCTGTTGCTGCGCCTTGCCGGGCCGATGCAGTCCTGGGGCGACCGCAGCGCCTTCAACCGCCGCGAGACCCGCCCCGAACCCACCAAATCCGGAATCGTCGGCCTGCTCGCCGCAGCCGCCGGGCGGCCACGCGAGGCGGACATCACCGATCTCGCCGGGCTTCGAGTGGGCGTGCGGGTGGATCGGGCGGGATCTCTTCTGCGTGATTACCACATCGTCAGCGACTACCGCGGGCAACCGCTGCCCCAGGCGGGGGTGACGGCCAAGGGTGTCCAGAAGCTCACTTCGCCGGTCAAGCACACCCACGTCACACAACGCTTCTATCTCCAGGACGCCGCGTTTCTCGCGGGCGTCGAAGGTCCCACCGAACTGATCACCACACTCGATCGGGTCGTCTCGAAGCCGGCCTTCCCCCTGGCTCTCGGCCGCCGGTCGTGCGTACCCACACACCCGATCACCCTCGGCGTCAGGGACACGACCCTCGAGGAGGCACTCCGAAGCGAGAAGTGGCAGGTCGGCGAATACACCCGCAAACGCCACACCCAGGGCGGAAGACCGCTCCCCACCCACCTGTCGGCGACCTTCGAGGACCCGGCAGGCGACGACGTGGCCCACGACCAACCCCTCTCCTTCCACCCGCTACGCCGTGCCTACACCAGCCGACGCATCCGCCAGGAATGGATCCCGATGCCCACCGACCCGGACACCGCCGAACCGGCGGCCGACGAGAACACGGGCCACGACCCCTTCGCACTCCTGGACCGGTGACCCCATGCCCTACCTGTCCCGCGTCCGCATCAACCCGCTGCGGGGAGAGAGCCGCGCCCTCCTGGCGAACCCGCGAGCGATGCGCGGCGCGGTCATGGGCGGCGTCGCCGACCGACCCATGGACGAGCGCGTCCTGTGGAGACTCGACACGGACAATCCGCGACGACCCACGCTGTTCGTCCTCACCGAGTCGAAACCAGACTGGACCCACATCGTGGAACGCGCCGGTTGGCCCGACGCGGACGGCGAACACGCCGTCGTCCGCGACTACGCACCCTTGCTCGCCCGGATCGCGGCCGGCCGCGAATTCGCCTTTCGCGTCACCGCGAACCCGGTTCAGAACACGAGCACCCCACAGGCGCCCACCACGGCCCAGGAAGGACGTCGATCCGAGACCGGCTCTCGATCGTTTCGGATGGGGCACCGCACCGCTCATCACCAACTGAAATGGTTCCTTGAGCGCTGCGCACGCTGGGGATTCGCCATCCCGGAATCACGAACCGACCCCGTTGCCCCCGGGCTCGAACCGTTGGAAGAGAACCAAGCGGGACACGACGTACGCATTGCGGGCCGGCGACGGCAGTCGTTCGGCAAAGCCGGCCGAGGCGAGCCACCCGTCGTCCTGACGACCGCCACCTTCGAAGGAAGGCTCCGCGTCACCGACGCCGACCTGTTCACCGCACGCCTCCTCGGCGGCCTCGGCCCGGGAAAGGCCTACGGCTGCGGTTTGTTGACCTTGGCCGCCACCCGACAGGACGACTGATGACACGGAGCGCTCCATGCGTGGGCGCCGATCGCCGCAGCCGTCCAGGCAGGATCGCATCGCCGCCCGGCGGCCCCGCTTCGAGCGCATTGCGTTTCGGCGTCGATGCCGTCGCGGCCGACACCGGAGTGTTTGCCTTCCGTGTGTTACTCGGTGGCCTGCGGGAGGTGGGTCTTGACGTCCTCGTACGTGGCCTCACCGCCCGAGTCGGCTCGGGCGTAGATGAGGTGGAGCACGCCGGTCGCGAACGCGCGGGACGAGAGCAGTCGCAGCGGGATCGGGGTGTCGGCCTCGTCGAACAGGCGCATGCCCGAGCGCAGGGCGATCGGGTGTACGAACAGGTGCAGTTCGTCGAGCAGGTGGGCGTCCAGGAGCTGGCGGACGATGGAGACCGAGCCGCTCATGGAGATGTCCCCGCCCGCTTCCTTGCGCAGGGCGGTGACGGCGTCGACGAATTCGCCGTCGAGTTGCTCGGAGTTGCGCCAGGTGAAGTCGAGCTTCCGCTTGGACACCACGATCTTGCGAGCATCGCCGAACATGCGTGCGAAGCCTGCGTCGTCGCCGCCGGCCGCCTCCCGGTCCGGCCACGCGCCGGCAAAGATTTCGTAGGTCTTGCGACCGAACAGCAGAGTGTCGGCCGAATTGGCGATGGCGGCGGCCATCTCGTCGTCGTAGTACGGGAAGTGCCACGTTTCCGGCGCCTCCACGACTCCGTCGAGCGAGATGAACAGGCCGGCGGTGATCTTCCTCATGACGTTCCTCCTGGCGAGTGGCGGACGCTCCGCTTCGTTCGACTGCGTGAGTCGGTCGAACTCATCGGTGCCCGAGGAGCAGGAACTCCGGATCCCCTTGGTCGAGGAGCGGCTCCGGCAACCCGATGGAATCTTGGCATTTGGGAGAAAGGTTCACATTTACCGCCTTTCCTGACAAGAGTCTCGAAGATCAGGCTCCGAAAGGGCGTCGACCCTGTCCGCCCGCAGGGTGGTGTGTGCCCACGGCGACGGAAGTCCTCGTGTGGACCGGCAGGCGAGGTCGGGTCGCTTCCCGCAACGCGTCAGGACAGTGGGAGGGGCGGCTTCGTGGTGGGCGGCTGCACTGGTAGCGCTCCGTCGCCCCGGGGAGTCGCGTATCCAGGGCGGTACGGCCCGGTCCGGGTGATCGTGGCACGCGGACTGTGGGGCCCGGATGGATAAACACGCCGTCTTCGCAGGCATTGGTCGGGGCGCGATGTCGGACAGCCGGCGGCGGCGACGGTGCTCCGCGGTTGTGGGACTCGCCCACCCGGCGCGAAGCCGGCGACGTGCTGGTCACCTGCCTCGTCGATGTGGGGGCGGCGGTGGTCTTCTCCCCACATGGCACCCTGCTCGCATTGCCCCATGTCGACTCTTGATCGACGGGTCGAGGGACCCATCGCGCGTTCCCCGTCCCGGCCTCCGCCCGGAAGAGACCGGCGACGAGTCCCGAGCCGGCTCTCACGCGCGTATATGCCCAGGCGCGCCGTCCCGGAAGGCCGCGTCGGGAATTCGCCCCTTCTTGTCGGCGGCGCTTCGCGATGTCATCCGGTCGTGGGCCGCCACTGTGGCGAGCGCCCCAGGTACAGAAGGATGCGGTTCAGCGTTTCGGCCTGGTCCCAGGTGTCCAGGCTCGGCGCGAAGGCGGCGCCCGGCCGCAGTCGGTGGTCGTCGTCCGGGACGGCCAGGGCCACCGGCAGGCCCGCCGCGACGAGGTCGTCGTCCGGCTCGAACGCGATGTCCAGGGCGCGTGCGACGTCCCAGCCGTGCACGAGATAGTCGATGAAGTGGAAGCCGATCGCCTGGTCCGCCGGGAAGCCGTGGGCGACCCCGAACTCGGGCAGGTCGAACTCCGTCTCCTCCGAGGGTACTTCCGCGAAGGCGGAGATCACCGCGGCCGCCGATTCCCGGTAGGTGGCGGCCGCGTCCGGCCCGCGGGATGGAAGCGCCCAGTGCGCCCGATCCTTGCCGTCCCCGGCCGCGGCCTTCGCGAAGCCCCGGTGTTGGGCGGTCATGTGGGCGAGGAGGTCGGCCAGCGCCCACCCCGCGCACGGGGTGGGGCGGTCGAGATCGTCGGCCGTGACCCGTTCGACCAGCTCGACGCTGTAGCGCACGGCCCGGGCGTCGACCTCTCGGATGTACTCCAATTTAGTGTGCATGAGCTTATGATAAGCACATGACTATCATTGTTTCGACCCGTATCTTCGTGCCATGGCCGACACCGCAACCGACAGCGATGCCGAAGACCGGGGCGACGACCCGCGCGTCGCGGACGACGCCGCTCCTCGCGACTCCGCTCGCCCGGACCTGGCGGCGATGGTCGTACCGCTCGGGCGTGCCCTGATGGCCGCCGAGCTCCCGGTGCTGCGCCGGCACGGTCTGACGATGTGGGCATACACGGTGCTGCTCGGGCTCGACGCCGAACCGGTGCGTTCCCAGGCCGCATTGGCGCAGGCGATCGGCGCCGACAAGACCCGCCTGATCGGCGTGCTGGACGACCTGGAACTGCGCGGGCTGATCCGCCGCCGTCCCGACCCGAACGATCGGCGGGTGCGACTGCTGTCGCTGACCGCCGAGGGACGCGGCGTGCGCGCCGCCGTCCGATCCGGGATCCGCGCGTGGGAGGAACGCCTGCTGGCCGGGCTGCCCGAGACGGACCGGGTCGGCTTCCTCCGAGCGTTGCAGACATTGTCCGAACTGCCCCCCGACAGCATCGGCGACTGATTTGGGCGGCGTTTCGCGGTGGTGCAGGAAGATGCCACAGAGGCGCCTGGGCCCGGGCGGGCGAGCCTGCCGTGTGGGCACTCCGTCGCCCCGGCCGGGAAGCCGGCGCTCGCGCGTAGCGTTCGAGGTCGTCCTCGGAGCGAGCGATGCCGTGTCGGTGCGCGACGCTCGCACATCCGGAATCGCCCCCCGCCGGTCGAAGGAGGAGTGATGACCAGTACGCCGGTATTGGTGTCGTGGTCGGTCGTGCGCCACCGGACAGGGCCTCCACCAGCATGCGACCTCGAACGCGTGGACTGTGTTCGATCGCGCCGGTGGGTGCTCCCATCGTCCGGGTCGACCCGGCCCTGGGGACGCGGCTGGGTTTCCTCCCTTGGTCAATGGCTCAAGAGGACGATCAGTCCACGTCCTGCGTCGACCGCATCCTCCAGCCAGCTTTCTTGTATCCCTACGATGACGCGAAAGTGCTCGATGTCACAGACGTCGTGCCGAGTGATGCGCGCCGGTGGCCGTGCTCGCGTGGCGATGTTCTCCATCGCGGGCCACGGCACCGATCTCGCGTGTGCGAGCACAGCCCTCGCCGTCTCGGGACGCATCGAGTAGAACGTTCCGGAGACCGCGAACTCGATGGCCGCGTCGTCGTCCAAGTCCTGGGAGCGCTCGGGACAGTCCTGCCCAAGGTCGTCGAAGATGCGGCCGAGGAAGGCGTCGGCTTGGGTGCGCAGTCGATCCGGCAACTCGTGACGCAGGATCTCGTAGTAGAAACCGGCCTGCATGAAGTCGTAGCCGCGATAGTGGCGTTCGATTGCGAACGGAAGGTCGTCACCATGCGGATTCTCGGGCGCGTCCCAGAAGAAGTCGGTGCCACGGGACTCTCGATAGGCCGCGACGGCGGGTTCCCATTGAGCGATCAGGCCGAATGCGTCGAAGCCCGCACTTCCTCCGTAAGTTGTTACGTGGCCCGGAAGGGCCGGGTCTGGCTCACGGTTCCTTGCCTTCGGAGCGCCCGGCAGTAGACGCTACTTCAGGAGTTTGGTCGGGGGTCGGCTGCCCTGGACCTCGGTGCGACTCGGGGTTGTCGTCATCGCCGAAACCGCCTGTCAACGAGGGAACTGCGCCACGATCGACGTCCCCGCCCGGCCGGCGGCCGACCTCGCGCTCCCGACTGCTCACCGTAGCGACTCGGTGGCCGGCCGGGTGCGGATGATCAACCGACTGCGGGACGTGCTGACCGGCGTCGTCCCGGGCGCTGGAGCGGGCCTTCGACTACAGCTCCCACAAGGACGCGCTGGTGCTGCCGACCGGATACCGGAGGTCGAGTCAAGGGTGGCCTTCATCCGCTGTTCGTGCGATGGACAGCTTCGTTGGTGGGCGTGATTTTCCTAGCTGTCCACGTCGAGTCGGCATTGATCATGGTGTATGAAAATGCGAATTGTGGTGGCCGCCTCGGTTGCCGTACTGAGTGTGCTTGCCTCCGGCTGTGGGAGTAGTGGGGATGGCGGGAAGCTGGTCGACAAGAGCCACGAGCAACCCGAGGAGACACAGAGTCCGACCGTGGCGGAGCGCAGTGACGCGCCTGCCTCGCCTTCCTCCGTCGCGCCGCCGAGTTCCTCGTTGTCGGTGCCTTCAGGAGGCGCGTCGTCCGGCGACACCACGCTCACCAAGGCCGGAACCCGGTTGAAGTTGGGCGAATCAGCCGTCGCGGAGGTCAAGTCGGGCGCCAAGAAGGGGTCCGTGCGGATCAAACCCATCTCGATCGAAAAGGGATCGATCCAAGATCTCGTACAGGCCGGGTTCGCCCTGAAGGAGGAACAAAAGGGTTCGGTCCCGTACTACGTGCGGGTCTCCTACACCAACGTCTCGGACAGCGACCTTTCCTTCACCTCACCGAATTCCCACGTCGAGGGCCTCGACGATCGCAAGCAACGAATCTCGCCGGTGCTCCTGTTCGGGAGCCTCGAGAAGTGTCCGACCTCCACCTTTCCCTCGTTCACGAAGAACGTCACGCACGAGGACTGCAGAACATTCCTGTTGCCGGCAGCCGCGTCGCTCGACGCGGTCACCTACCGCGGGTCGGATCTCGCGGCCGCGCCCATCGAGTGGCGTCGCTGATCGCCTGGTGATCGGGGCTGTGCTCCAGAGCCCGGTGCCGGTACACGGCCGCGCGTGCCGTGTCCGCCCCTCACGCCGAAACGATTGCCCGTGAGTGGAAGGTATCCGAATACCTCCGCCGGCTCTGCGACATCACACGCTTGTGCCGATCACCCTTCGTGGGGCCCGAAGGTGGCGTGGCCTACCTGGGAAAGAGCGGGAGGAGAGATGATGTTCGGACGAAAGAACAAGCAGCCCAAGCAGGAAGCCGTGATCACCGACGACGACGGGTATCAGCAGGGCCCGGTTGCGTTCGGGCTGGGTTGTGGGGTGCATCTCTCGATCGTGAACCGGGTCGCCTGGAACACGATCGGGCCGCACTTCGAGGGACCGCGCCGTGACCGGAGCTCACTGGAACTCACGTGGGGCGTGCGCGATACGCACGGATGGGAACGGGCGACCGCGAGCCTGTTTCAGGCCAACCACATCCCCAAGGATGCGGAACTGGCCTTGGACCTGCGCAATCGGCACCACTATGCGGATCCGGCGCGCTGGCGACTCGAAACGGAGAGGGTGCTCCCCACCGCGGTACCGGAGGAGTCCGACCGTCAGGAGTCACCCGACCCGATCGGCCGTATCCTTCGCTACGAGGAGCGTTTCCGAGCCGACGGTCTGCTCGCGTCGGGCGAGGTGGTGACCTCTGTGGCGGCGTTCGACTTCGCCCGCGCGGTGACCATGGCCCGGTGGGCGGTGGGCGCGGGCTACTGCACATCAGCCGAGGCAGTGCCCAAGGTGGCCGAGGCGGGTCGTTTGTGCCGCGCCGTTTACGCCTCGTGGGAGGCGTTCTCGGCAGGGTACGCACTCGGGCGCGTGTTGTGGTTCGACGGCGACAAGTACGGATCTTGGTACCAAGAGGTACTCGCGGCCCACCACCGCCTCATGAGCGACCCACGCAGTCCGTGGGTGACCCTGCCGTGGACACCGCTGTGACGAACGGGCGGGTCTCGATCGATGTGGATCGGCGCCACGAGAACGGCCACGACCCCGAAAGTGCAAGGTCGCGACCGACACACGCCGCCGAGCCCGTCCCGCCACTCGTCGAGGGTCTTCCGCAGGCCGCTTGCTCGACGACCGGGAATCGTATGCCGCGACCCTCGACGTTCATCGAAGTGCATCGCGCGGCCTGAGACTTCTCCCGTAGGTGATCGTGGAGGGCGCAAAATGGCAGCCTCGACGATTCCGAGAGGCCATCCTCGCGCCCACGCCCGCCGACTACCTCGAACTGGCACGTACCGCGAAGGACAGCGCTGTCCTGCATCGCCTCGCGCGATGTCCGTACGCCTTCGTCTGGCACGCCCTGGCCGGCAATCCCGACACCCCGCCCGCGGCGCTCCTGGAATTGACCAAGGCCCGCGAGAGTGTCTGGAACGACAACAGGCTTCTCCACCTGTTGGCGGAACATCCCGGCGCTGACCGCATCGTTCTTCGAGCCGTCCTGGACGCCGTGGCGACGAGGCTCGAGTACGGTGAACGGCCCTATGCCGCCGTGCTCGCCCTCGCGGCTCGGCCGGAGCTCGAGACGGACGAGGTGAGCAGGCTCGGGACTCTTCGGGGGGCCTCCGCTCGCCTACGCCGCGGGCTGTCCCTGCGTCTGAGTTCCCGCCTCCGAGGAGACTCGCCGCCGGCGGTGCGCTGATCTCGATGCCGAGTGGCCGCAGGGGAGATGGTGGTGATGAGGCATGCGCACCTATCC
This sequence comes from Embleya sp. NPDC001921, assembly GCF_053594475.1. Lineage (NCBI taxonomy): Bacteria > Bacillati > Actinomycetota > Actinomycetes > Kitasatosporales > Streptomycetaceae > Embleya > Embleya sp. NPDC001921. Next base: position 41,183 of record NZ_JBSFEO010000033.1, on the reverse strand, counting down.
ACTCGCCTCGCGTTCGTTGCGCTCGGTGAGGAGTTCGCCTATGTGCTGTAGAGGGTCGAGTGTCGGCGCATCACCGGCTGCGGCGGCTCGCGCGAGCATGTCGTCGACCAGTTGTTCCGGTTGCTCTCGGACGATGACGAGGTCACCGGACCGCGGCGGAACGAAACCGGCGTCGACGGCGGATTCGACCAACCGCAGCAGAGGGTCGAAATATCCGTCGACGTTCAGGATGCCCAGGGGACGTTGGTGGAGGCCGAGATGGGCCCATGTCCATATCTCGAACATTTCCTCGAAAGTGCCCAGCCCGCCCGGGAGAACGAGGAAGGCGTCGGCAGCCTCCGCCATCCGTGCCTTGCGTCGGTGCATGTCCGACACCACCTCGAGCCGCGTCAGCCCCGGGTGCGCCAACTCGGCGATCACCAGGGGCTCGGGGACCACGCCGACGACCCGCGCGCCCGCTTCGAGAGCCGCGTCCGCGACCGCACCCATCAGGCCGGCCGCCCCACCCCCGTAGACGAGTTCGGCACCTCGACGAGCGATCGCGTGGCCTGTGCGGCGCGCCGCCTCCAAGTCCGTGGAACCGCGCCCGCGGGCGGATCCGCAGAAGACGCACAGTCGCGGCCTTTGGGGTGTGAGGGAGGCGGGCGCGTGATCGTCGGTGCGGAGTGGCCCCGTGGAAGCAACGGGTCCCGTGTCATTCCTCATTCCGGGCACGGCTCGTCGTCCTTTCTGAAATGCGCACCGTCGCAGGCAATTTCGCGCCGCGGCGGGTGATGACGGCATGCGCACCGAATCTCTTGACGTCGGTGAAGTGGACACGGCGGGGGCTTCGCGGGCCGTGACCCGCGATTCCTGTCCGAGGGGTGCGCCACGCGGGTCTGCCACGTCGGGCCCATCACGTCTCGGAGCGTCACCGGCGTGGCCCGAAATCAGGCCCACCGAAAACGCGATACGGGTCGTATCGCTCTTTTGCCGCGCGGTGTTGCGGCAGGAGCGGACCGAGGTGTCGGCGCTCGTCGGCATCGGTCATCGGCAATGATCCGAAGGGGTAGAGCGTGCCGCCCGCGCGACGGGTGGCGTCGTAGATGAGGCGGTTGCCGGTCAGCAGGGACTGCGTCCGGGCCGAGGTGGGAGGGTGTGTATTGGGGAGAAGGCTGAGTAGTACGTGGTGTTCACCGAAGGGCAGACGCAGGTTCGGGGTCCGCAGGGCGCGATCGGCCAAGACTTGAATCGTGATGGGTCCGTGGTGTTGCTCCGTTGGTGTTCTGATGCCGAGGAAGGTGTTGATCAGGTGTGGTGCCCGGTCGGCGGGTAGGAAGACGCTCAGGTACGGATGCGGAGCCTGCCAAAGCCCGAGGCCACGCATGACCCGGATCTCGGCTGCCATGCGATCCGCGAACTCGAACGTTCTCCGCGTCTCGACCGTCCATCGGTCGGGGGTGACGGCCAAGCCGTCCAGTGAGTCCCTGACCGCTCGATCGGATCCTCTGTCGTTCCACGGAATCGCGATCTTGATCTGGTACAGCCAGGGCTGAGCCTTCGACGAGGGCACCCGGTGGGTGGTTTCGGTGCCGAATCGTCGGCGGAGCAGGGGCCCGCTGTTCGGGACGGCGAAGCCTTGGACGAAGCCGACGCCGTTTCGGGCGGTCAATCTTCGCTGGTCGTCGATCATGTGGCTGATGTCGGTATAGAGCGCCTTGCAGGTGTAGATCGCGTTCGGCGCCGGCACCAGGGGAAGCCGGGCGGACGCGATGACCCCGAACCGGCCGAGGCCGGCGCGGGTCGCGTCGAACAGGTCGCGGTTGTGTTCCCCGGAGCAGGCGAGGGTCTGCCCCGTTCCCGTGACCACGGTCAGTTCGTTGACGTTGTCGGTTTGGCTGCCCGCTCGGAACGAGGATCCCCCGATGCCACCCATCGACAGTGTGCCGCCGACACTGAGACCGAGAAAGTCGGTGAGAACGGGAGGGATCAGGCCGTGCCTGAGCGTATGCCTGGTCAGCGTGTCCCATCGCGTGCCCGCGCCGACGTCTACCTCCCGGGAACCCGCGTCGACGCGAACGTGGTCGAGGCCGGTGGTGGACAGCGCAAGGCCGTCGGGTGCCTGTGCCTGTCCGTGGGTGCTGTGTCGTTGTCCTTGCACCGCGATTCTCCAGCCGCGTTCCGCGGCCAGTCGCACCGCGGCCGGGATCTGATCCGGGTCGGTGACCTCCACTACGGCGGCGGGTCGGTGACGGATGATGCCACCGAAATCCCCTGTGGCGGCGTCCTTGGCGGCGTCATCGGTTCGAATCGGTACAGCGGTCATGGATGGGCCGCCAACCCTTGGACGAGCTCGACGGCGACCGTGTCGAGTGAGCGCGGTGGCCGACGGGTCAGGTCCGCGACCGTGGTGGTGGGCTCCGCCGCCCAGCCCGTCCGGTAGGCGCGATGCAGGTCGGCGAGGGAATCGGCCTGCCACGATGGAAGCCCCCGCGCGAGCCAGTGCTCGCGCGCCCGTGCAAGGGGTACGTCCGAGTAGCGGACCCGGCGACCGAGAGCCGTCGACAGTCGTGCGGCTACATCGATGAAAGACAGGGCCTCGGGGCCGGTCAGCGTGTAGATCCGGTTGTCATGGCCGTCTTCGGTCAAGACAGTGGCGGCGACCGCGGCCACATCCCGATGGTCGATCATGCTGATCCGACCGTTTCCCATGGGCGCTCGCAGGACGCCCTCGTGGAGTGATCGCGTGTAGAGACTCAGGTTCTGCATGAAGAAGTTGGGTCGCAGGTGGGTGAAGGCGATCCCGGTCGCCGCGATCTCGTCTTCGGTCCGCGCGTGCCACCGGCCCTCCTGCTGCGGACAGTCGGGGCCGGCTCCCATCGCCGATACCTTGACCAGCCGACGGATTCGGGCCGCTGCGGCGGCGACAACGATGTTGTGCTGAAGCCGGATCTGTGCCGGTTCCCCCTTCGACAAGAGGAACACGCGATCCACCCCGCGCAGGGCGGCTTCGAGACTTTGCGGATCGTTCATGTCCCCGACGGCGACCTCCGCGCCCCGGGCCCTGGCCGGCTCCGCCTTCGAGGCCGCACGGGTCAGGACCCGAACCGCTGCGCCCAACCCGGTCAGTACGCGGACCAACTCCGTGCCGACTCGTCCGGTGCCGCCGGTCACCAGGATCACATTGCCGGACTGTCCGCGGTGGCCGTCCCGGGCTCGGGCGGTTCGGCACACATTCGCCCGAGTCGGCTGTAGCGCTCGGAGATCGCTATGTTCGACCACGAAGCGGCGTCCCGGCGTCGGCGGTCAGGAGGGACAGCGCGGTGTCGACCAGGTCCGCGCGATCGTAGGCCAGCCAATGGATCCGGGGGTCGCGTCGCCCCCACGCGAGTTGGCGCCGGGAGATGCGCCGTGCCGAGTCGACGGTCTGCGTGTACGCGCGTCGCTCGTCGAGTCGTCCGTCCAGGACGGCCAGCGCCTGCCGGTATCCGCACACGCGCGCGGCGGTGGCACCCCGGCGCAGGCCAAGGGCCGCCAGGCGCCGGACTTCCGTGAGGAGGCCGGAGTCCCACATGCGTCGATGCCGCAGGGCGATCCGCCGATCCAACGCGTTTCGGTCGCCGGTCAGCCCGATCTGCACGGTGTCCCGCATGTACTCGAAGGTGGGCAGGCTCGCCGCGAAGGGACGACCGGTCAACGCGACGACCTCCAGCGCCCGCACGATTCGGCGGCCGTCGGTGCGCGGAATCAACGCGGCCGCGTGCGGATCGGCCTTCCCGAGTCGCCGATGCATCGCGGCAGGGCCGATCTCGCGCAGGATGTCCTCGAGTTCCGCGCGCAAGGACGCGTCCGTGTCGGGGAACTCGAAGCGATCCAGGACGGCCTGGGGATACAGGCCACAACCGCCGACCACGATCGGTGTCCGGTCGCGGTCGAGGATCGCATCGATCTGCTCTCGTGCCCGGTGCTGGACCTCGCCGGCCGTCGCTCTGACGGTGACGTCCCACAGATCGAACAAGTGGTGGGGTACGCCGCCGCGTTCGGCTTCCGACGGTTTCCCGGAACCGACGTCCATGCCCCGGTACATCTGGTTCACGTCGACGTTGACGATCTCCCCGCCCAGCCGCTGGGCCAGGACGACGGCGAGGTCCGATTTCCCGGTCGCCGTCGACCCGACCACCGCGACCACGCGCCGCCGGTTCATCGCGGCCTCAACGGGTGGTGCCGCAGCCGGACGTGGTCGTCGGCCGGGTGCCGGGTGCCGCGGGCATCCCCAGCAGCGTGGCCTGCCGCGACGGTTGGACGGGTGCGACCGGGGTGCGGGCCAGTCGGCCCTGCCAGGCGTCTCCGGAGCGGGTGCGGCGTACCTTCATCAGGCCGCCGTCCGCGAGCAGATGGTGGGGTGCGGCGTGCGTGATGCCCACGGTGACCGCGTCACCGGGACGCAACGGGCCGCGCCCGTCGCCGGCGTCGGCGCCCGGGTCAGGGGGCATGAAATGCACGAGTCTGTTGTCGGGCGCGCGTCCGGACAGGCGTCCGGTCCTGTCGTTCTTGCGTCCCTGGCCCTCCGCGACGATCAACTCGACGGCCCGGCCGACGTGGCGTCGGTTCTCCGCGAGGCTGATCTCGTCCTGCACGGCGACCAGTCGTTCGAACCGCTCCTGCACGACGGGGGCGGGAACCTGATCACCCAGAGTCGCGGCCGGAGTCCCCGGGCGCTTGGAGTACTTGAACATGAAGGCGCGGGCGAAGCGCGCCTCGCGGACCAGGGTGAGGGTGTCCTCGAAGTCGGCGTCGCTTTCCCCGGGAAACCCGACGATGATGTCGGTGGTGATGGCCGGATCCGGCAGAGCCGCCCGACAACGCTCCACGATTCGCAGGTAGCGGTCGCGGCGATAGGAACGCCGCATCGCCCGCAATACGCGGTCCGAACCCGACTGGAGGGGCAAGTGCAACTGCGGCATCACATTCGGGGTCCGGGCCATCGCGTCGATCACGTCGTCGGTGAACTCCGCCGGATGGGGACTGGTGAACCGCACCCGTTCCAGGCCTTCGATATCGCCGCAGGCGCGCAGCAGTTTGGCGAAGGCCATGCGGTCGCCGAACTCGACACCGTAGGCGTTGACGTTCTGACCCAGGAGCGTTACCTCGAGTACACCTTGGTCGACCATCGCACGAATTTCCGCGAGCACGTCACCGGGTCGACGATCGGATTCCTTGCCACGCAGGGCCGGCACTATGCAGAACGTGCACGTGTTGTTGCAGCCCACCGAGATGGCCACCCAGGCGGCATAGGCCGACTCTCGCCGCGTCGGCAACGTCGAGGGAAATACTTCGAGTGCTTCGCGGATTTCCACTTGTGCCGCGTCGGCGACACGGGAGCGTTCCAACAGGGCCGGCAACGAGCCGAGATTGTGGGTTCCGAACACCACGTCGACCCACGGGGCCCGGCGAACGATCTCGTCCCGGTCCTTCTGGGCCAGACAGCCGCCGACGGCTATCCGCATGCCGGAATGCTTCTTGTCACGCAGGGCCCGCAAGGCGCGGTACAGCGTGTTGTCGGCGTTCTCTCGCACCGCGCAGGTGTTGAACACCACGACGTCCCCGACGGTGCCGGCCCGGGAGGCGACGTAGCCGTCGGCTTCCAGCATGCCCGCGATACGCTCCGAGTCGTGCACGTTCATCTGGCATCCGAACGTGCGTACTTCGTAGGTATCGGTCATCGTGAGGACTCCCCTGCCTTCGAACCACCAACCGAACGGTAGTCAACGAGAGCTCTCCACCCGTAGAGCGACGGGGCAGGGAGGTTTTGATCCACCGGAGACGATCGGCTCTTTTGAGAAGCGGATCGCCGTATGTGCTGCCGTTTTGAGCGGCTGGGTGCGAGCCTTTTTTGAGAAGGCTCCGCTCGGCTCTTTTGAGGAGCCGTTCGTCTTGTGTCGAGCCCTTTTGACGGGCTGTGGTCGGGCCTCTTTTGAGAAGGTCCCGCTCGGCTCTTTTGAGGAGCCTGTCATCTTGTGTAAGACCCTTTTGAGGGGTCGTCGGCGGCGTCGTTCGAAGAAGCGCCGCCCGGCTCTTTTGAGGAGCCGGACAGTCGGTCCCTTCAGGGGGCCGACTGTCTTGATGATCCTTTGAAGATCTGTGACGCGAGGCTAGTACGCCCGGAAAATCCTCGTCAATCCCCATCCGAAAGCCGGCGCGATTTTACAGTCGGCAGGCATGCGACGGACCTTCGGCGCTGGTCACCTCGTGCCGAGCCGTACAGCGGGTGCGGGAGGGTTCGCGCAGAGTGTTGTCCGGGCCGGCGGTTACGGTGTGGCCCATGCGTACGGCGGAGCTGTTCGACAGCGGTGAAATGGCAGCGATGTTAAAGATGGAGGCGCCGGGCGAAGTCGGGCGTGTGTTGCAGTCCGCGGCACAGGGTGATCGTCTGGACGTCCTGGAGTTCGTGCTGCGGCACGAGCCGCCGCGATGGCACCTCGATGTCGCGATGTCGCGTGCGGCCGAGCGTCGGGGGAACGCCGTGTTCGTGCGAACGCTCCTGGCCGCCGGGGCGCGACCGGTCGCGGAATCGCACGCGTTCCCGCTGTGGGTTGCGGCCACGGCGGCGGACGAGGACATCGTGGTGCTGCTTCTGGAGGGCGGCGCGGACCCGAATGCGCGCACGGACGCGCGTCCGTACGATCGCGACAGCCAGGACGACTGCCGCCTTCCGTTGATCGCGGCCATCCGCGCCGGGGCACACGCCGTGCTGACGGCCCTGCTCGACGCCGGCGCGGACCCGAACGTCCTGACCCACGCCCTGCGTCGCCCGCTGGACGTGGCGCTGGAGACGGGCGACACCGCGATGGTGGAACTGCTGCGTGCGCGGGGGGCCGAGGTCTTCGCGCCCGAGGATGCCGACCTGGTCCAGGCGACCCGGCGGGGTTTCCTCGCGAGGGTGCGGGAGTTGCTGCCGACACAGGATTCGGGCACGTTGGGCGACGCGTTGATCGTCGCGGTGCAGGAGCGGCAGACCGACGTCGCCGTGGCGGTCCTGGATCACGGTGGCGTCGAGCCGAGGGACCTCTCCGTGGCGTTGGGGCAGGTGATCGCCTTCGACGAGCCTGTGGTCGTGCCGCACCTGATCGCCGCGGGGGTCGACCGGGACGCGCCGGACAATCACTACCGCACCCCGCCGATCGTGCTGGCCGCGGATCGAGGACGTGTTTCGGTGGTGCGGGACCTGCTCGCCGCCGGGGTCGATCTCCAGGCCCGGGACGAGGACGGTCGCAACGCGCTCGCCGCTGCTCGGAAGCAAGGGCGGACCGCGATCGTGCGACTGCTCCGAGCGGCCGGCGCGAGCGCGCGTACGCCCGAGATGATCATGCGGGCCACCAAGGCGAAGCTCGCCGGGGTTGCGCGTCCCGCCTGGAGCCCGCTCGTTGAGGCAGCGCACGGGGAAAACCGGTCGGACGCTTCGCGATTCGGTGGCCCGCCCTGGCTGGGAACGGATGAGCCATGGCCCGTCTGTGGCGATTGCGCGGCCTCGCTGACCTTCTTCGTGCAACTCGACCTCGCGACGGTGCCCAGGCGCGCCCGAGCGGACCTGGGCTCGGGGTTGCTGCAGTTGTTCCACTGCATCGCCTGCAACCCGTACCGGGCCTTCTCCAGGGGTCACCTGGTCCGGATCGTCGACGCGACCGGCGGACGTTCGGGTATACCGCCTGCGGGCGTCGGGCTGTTCCCCGAGCGGCCGATAGTCGGATGGGCGCGCGCGGTCAAGGACTATCCATACCGTGAGGCCGACGAGTCGGCGCTGCTTCCGGAGGAACGCGCCGTGGTGTTCGGGCTCAACCGCCAAGGCGACAAGCTCGGCGGGTGGCCGAACTGGGTCCAGGACCCCGCGTACCCGAAGTGCCCTCGCGGTGACCATCGCATGACGCAGCCGGTACTCCAGATGGATTCCGGGCACGGTGTGCCGCACCGGTGGGGCGACAACGGCGCGGGCTACATCGTGCAATGCCCCACGCACCGCGACGAGGTCGCCTTCCAGTGGCAGTCGGCATGAGCCGCGTCCGCCGGGCCGAGGCAGGAGCGCCCGGCCCGGCGGCGCGAAGGGTGTTGCAGGCCTTGTCGGTCCGCGGGGGTGATGCCGGTGTGGTGTCCGGTGGGCGGCTCCCGGTGACGGGCCGGCCACGCCTCGGCGTTTGCGCGTGCGGCGCATGACGCTCCCGGCCTGGCCGCACTGCACGCGCGAGGCACTCCCGCCCTCGGACTCCGTTCCGTGTCCCGGCGCGCGCGTGCCCGGGCGCGATCGCTGTCTCGCCCACCTCGAGGCTGCCGAGCGCGCCGCGTATCTTGCGACGCTCGGGCCCGGCGTCGCCATCGACCACCGAGGGACCACGTTCGACGACGATCTTCTGTGGCCACTCCTGTACAGGTTCGAGGAGGCGGACCATGCTCGCTTTCGCCTCGGCTCCGCTCGATTCGACCACGCGACGTTCACCGACGATCCGTGGCTCGCCGGCGTGGCGTTCGCCGACGTCGCGTTCACCGGCGCGAGCTTCCTCGACGATGCGTGGTTCGGCAACGCGTCGTTCGGTGGGGAAACCCGCTTCGACGGCGTGATGTTCGGCGGTGACGCGAGTTTCATCTGCGCTTCGTTTGTGGGCAAAACCCGCTTCGACGGCGCCACCTTCGCAAGCGCTGCGCGGTTCGGCGATTGCGAGTTCATCGGTGATGCCAGGTTCGACGGCGCGACCTTCGCGGCGTCGGCCGACTTCGGTATCGCGGTGTTCGCGGCCGGGGCACGCTTCGATGGCGCGAGCTTCGCGGCCGGTCCGGACTTCGACCCTATGGAGGACACCCTGAATGCCCGGTGGGCCTGGATGGACAGTGGGGAACACCCGCCCTGGGCCGATCCACGTTGAGCAAGCCCAACTCGCGGCGGCCGGCGGCGCCGGGACGCCCACCGTGCTCCGGATGTTCGTGATCGGCGTATTGGGCTTCTTGACCTTCCCCCGGGATGCGGAATGCAGGCCCGAAGCCTGACCGCCGCCGAGGCCCACCCTGGCTATGGCGCAGAACGCCTCCGCGTACCAACTCGCCGCACTGGCCCCTGGTACGGCCGATCGGGCCCTCAACGACAGCCCGCCCTGGGCGCGTCCGACCCAGCTCGCGGCCCGGGCACTGACGAAAGGGAATTGCTTGCTTGTGCATGCATAAATTGGCATTATGGGCAACCGGGCTGTCAATAGTGGTCGCATGTTCGGCCGGTCCAACCACCGGAGCCCGCCCGGTCGGCGAGTCGACCGAATGGGTCACTCGCCTGTAGCGACGAGAAGGGACGAGGTCATGGACGTGAAACTGTGGGACCAGGTCGTCGTGTTGCACGCGCGCGTCGAGCACGACCTCGGCCGGACGCTGCAGCGGAGGCACGGGATCGGCCTGTCCGAGTACCGCGCGCTCTCCCGGCTCGCGGTCGCACCCGAGGGCGGGTTGCGCATGCAGGAGCTCGCCGATTCGATCGGTCTGAACCAGAGTTCGGTCAGCCGCCTCGCGATCCGCCTGGAAACCGACGACCTCACCCGACGCGACCTGTGTCCCGGCGATCGCCGAGGGGTACGCACCGCGATCACCGCCGAAGGGCGCACCCGTCTGGTCGAGGCCGACACCACCTACGCGGAGGCGCTGACCATCGCACTGATCAAGGCCGCCGCCGATCCGCACCTGGCAGACGCGGCAACGGCCCTGGGAGCCACGCCGGTCGCGGCCTGACACCGTCGGGCGGGACGCCTGCAGCGCTGCACTCGTCGCTGCCGCCTGGTGCGGGTGAGAATCCGGACGGGGCCCTGCCGTGTACGGGGGAGGTGGGCGGGTCGTGCCGTTGACGGCGGTGCATGCCGGGCTGGGCCTGGTGGACGCGGCGCCGGACGACCTGGGGTGCGGGGCGCGGTGGGACGACATCCACCAGGTGCGGCCGCGGGCGCCGTTGACCTGCCCGGGATTTTTTGGCGCGGTGGGTGCCTGGCGGTCCCCGAAGGGCCTGCGGTATTTCCGGCACGACGCGAAGACCCCGGACCGCCCGCACGCCGGCGAGGGGCCGGCACATCACTTGCTCAAGACCGAACTCGCGGGGATCGCCCGGCGGCGGGGTGGGTGTGCGCGTTGGAGGTCGCCGGCAACGGCCGGCGGGCCGACGTGCCGGCCAAGCACCCCACGACGGGCCGCGCGCCGGCGTGGGAGGCGCAGTTGGCGGAGTCGATGCGGGCGACCATCCCCCGCGGTGGAGTTGACCAGCTCCACCAGGGTGTCGGTGATCTCCCGCTCGCGCCGGAACAGCAACGCGGCGAGCAGCACGTGACGCACCTTGGGGTCGAAGCGCCGCAGGTGGCTCGGGGACGAGGCGAACGCGTGCGCGCCACGCGTCGATGACCTGCGGGCGATGCCGGCGAACGCTGTGGCGGGCACGCCGACCGCGCGGACCCGGCGCAGCCTGGACTCCTCGCAGCGAGTCGAGGCTGACGTTGCCCGGGTGCGCCTTGATCTGCCCGAGCACCGACTCGACATCCGCCTCCGCCGCTTCCTGTGTGTCCACTGCTTCGGTTTCCGCCGCGTCGCCGCTGTCGTCATCGGTAATGGTCGGTGTCGGTGTCGACCAGTGCGTCGAGGCGGCCGGTGAAGGCCGCGTCCGCCGGCCGGGCCGCGCGACCTCGGCGACGGCGAGCTGGTCGGCCTGGTGCAGCGCGCGCCGGATGATCAGCGCGAAGCGGTCCGGGGCGGGCGGTTCGGTGGCGGCCACCCGCAGGTAACCGAGGAGTTCGGCACGGACGACCTCCTCGCGGCGCTCGTCCCACCACAGGGCGCCGACCAGGTGGGCGGTGGCCTTGGCGGCGTCGTCGACCGTGCACTCGTGCCAGCCCGTGCGCCGGCGGATCTCGGAGCGGTGCCGCTGCGCGGTCCGCTCCGCCAGGTCGTGGAAGGCGATCTTCGAGGCAGCCACGTCGACCTGGCCCGCGACGTGCGCGATCGCGTCGTCGGAGATCTCGCCACGGCCTTGGTACCTGTTCCTGATCCCCGACGAATCACGGGACGGGGCATGTGCTGCGGGGTATGGAATGGCACGAGCAGAGCCCTTGATGCACCGGCGTGGTGGAAGCTTGGTGACCGCGGATGTGTCGGATGCCGTTGCTACATTGGCTGCTCGTTGAACACACAAGGGAGCGGCGCGTGCACGACTTCGACGACATGCCCCAGGAGATTCCGCAGCTTGCCCTGCTGAGTTACGGCGTGGACGGAACCACCTTTCAGATAACGGCCTCCATAGCCAAGGGCACCGCGTTCGTCGGGCCGCTGTGCCTGGCTGCGCCGCTGTTGTCCTCGGTCGAGATCGTCGGGCCGGGTGGGCGGATCGCCTGGGCCGAACGCGTCCCGGTGTCCGTTCGGGGCAGTGCCCACGCCGACGACACGATCGAAGTCGGTGGGAACCTGCCTTTGATCTTCGATCTGGTGGTTCCCGACGATGCGTTTCTTGGCGGCTTCACCTCGAGGATGGCCGTACAGGCTCTCAATACATCGGCGACACAGCTCCACGTGACGGTCGAGGACCCGGGAATCGCCCGGTTCCGTTCCGCAGCCGGTGCTGCCAACGGAGAGCGGGACGGTCGCCTGGTGGGTTCATCATGGCTGCCGGGGCCTGGTCAGGTTGCTTGAGTGCCGGCAGAACGAGTGGTTCCGTCACTGGCATGAGGAGCGTCGACGTGGCGAGAACGGTCCGCAAGCGGGCCCGGACGGGTCAACCTCCTTGTCATGAGGGTGATCGCGGCCCACGTGATCAAAGCCTCGCTGTGCTGAGGCAGGCGCTCGTAGTCCCGAGCGTGTCGACGGGCGTGCATGATCCGGCCCAGTGAGCGTTCCACGACCCAACGGCGGGGCAACAGGACGAAACCGACCGCGTTCTTGGGCCTGCTGATGGTCTTGATGGTCAGCCGCAGGTAGGTCTTCGCCCACTCGACAAGAGCGCCGGCGTATGCGGCGTCTGCCCAGACGATGGTGATCTCGGGGTGCATCAGCCTGAGTCTGAAACAGCACTTCCCTGGCAGCGTCGCGGACGCTGATGTCGGCCGGGGTTCGGCGACGATCTGTTCGTAGTGTTGCCGGCTGACGCTTCCGACGTTCGTGATCTCCTCGGTCACGGCATTCACCACCATGTGGGCCGGGGCGCGACGCTTCAGGCCGTGACGGAACTCGGTCCGCCTCACTCACACGGTCGATCCGAAAATCCCATGATCACAACGAATGCACCACAAGTGACCGTAATTGGTGAAAAGTCGCCTGTTCGACGTGTTCGCGATGCGGTTACCGTGACCGTTCGTCGAACGGTTCGGTACGGGATCGCCAAGCCTTCACCTTGCATGCCCCCGAGCAGTAAGTGGCGTTCGATCGCCGGTCCACCCCGGCCGGCCAACGGGCCCCGCAGACCGGGCATTCCCTTTCGCCGGCACCTTCGCGCACGGCTGCCACACGCCTGCGCAACCGTCGCTCCCGACGCCACTGCCTGGCACGACACGCCGATGAGCAGTAGATCGCGTCGGGCCGCGCTCCCCGCGGCAGCCGCTTGCCGCAGCCCCGACAATCCCGCTCCCCGACCCGCTCAATCCTCTCGGACACCCAGCCGGCCTAGGCCGTGAAATCACTCCGAATCCGGGATCGGAAACAGGTTCTTGGGAAACCGGCCGCGCCAGTGCAGGAACAGCAGCTGCACCGCGAAGCCGAGCCTGGTCCCCCGGACTTGTTCCGCAGCAGCGCCCACTGCTCCTCGTCCAGGTGAAGTGGTCGACGACGCCGTCGGGTCCCAAGTCCCGGCCCACCACAACACCCCCGTCCGCTCGGCCGGCCGCCCCCTTGCGGCTGGTGATCGGAGCGACCGTAGAACCGCGGGACGGCGTAGCAGGCGGGGGCTGATCTCCCCATCCTTCGTGGGGTGCTGTTCCCCGGGCGCGTCGGCGTGCGGGCTGTCGGTTCGGTCTGCGGGGCTCAGGTGCCCTCGTGGGAGGAAGGCGTGGATACTTACGCACTGTGGCGGTTGGTGGATCTCAGTGTTCGCGTTGGTGGGCCGGACGAGGTCATCGAGTCCGCCGCGTTGCGTGTTCGACCACCGAGGTAGAACGGATCCATGCACACCACTGTCCCCGCCTCCGCCGGGCACATCGTCGAAGTCGGCGTCGCCGTCGGGTTGGTGGCCGCGATGGATCCGGCCGGCCGATTCGTCGCCATGGAAGACCGCGGCCGGCTCACCGTGCGCGACTCCCACAGCAGCCTCACCGCCGTCATGTCCTGCCCTTACGGCGCCCCAGGCGAAGCGCTGGCGGTCGATCCCGACGGCACACGCGTCGCGGTTCTGCGTGCAGACCTGACGATCGAGCTGCGCGGCCCGGACGAGCACGTCCGCCGCAATGCCCTCCCCGTCGCGGAGGGACAACCCGTCATGAGCGCGCTCCAATTCACCGCCGACGGCTCTTTTCTGGTACTCGCGTGGCAGGCCCGGCGGGACGCGTCCGCACAGCTGATCCTGCTCGACGCCGCGACGCTGGAGCCGGTGGACAGCGCGGCGCTCGAATCTCGCGCGACCCGCCAACCGGCCGTAGTGGACGAAGGAGTCGAGATCGCCGTCCGGCCCGGCGCAACCGCAACGATCGCCTTGGCGGCATGCTGCGGTGACGACACCACCCTGCTGGCCGTCGCGGAGGCGGCGGACGGCGTCTTGCGGTTGCACGGTCTCGAAACCGATCCCGCGGCCTTGGCCGAAGGCGTGGCCGGCGAACGCGTCATGGCGATCGACTTGTCGGACACCGCCGGCCTCGTGGTGCTCGACTCAGACGGTTTCGTCTCAACCGTGCCGTGGCGGACCCCTGGGGTGAGCGCGCGCATCGTTGCGCACAGCGGCGAGCTGCTTCGGGACGAGAACGCGGCATGCAACGGGCCGATCTTCACACGCGGCCGACTGCTCGCCGCGGTGGTCGAACACGAGTACCTGAGGTGCGGCCGTTACGAGTGGGAGGCCACGGCCCTGGCCGTCCTGGACCTGTCGACCGGTCAGTGGCGCGGCCTGCTCCAACTCCCATCGCGGCAACGCGGAGAGGCAACAGTCATCGAACACGGCCTGATCTGCCGAAGCGCCGGGGGCCGGACCCGCATCGCCCGATGGGTCCCGCCCGCTGCGGACGCAGCCTCCCTGTCATGACCCCACGCCGGCCCCTGCGACGCCGACTGTCCGAATCCGCCTCCGCCAGAGGCGGACACGGCCAATGCCGGGGGACTGCAACGAGCCACCGCGCCCATGCTCCCCCTTTCCGTGGCTGCTCGACCAAGTGGGGAATGAGAGCGGAGCCGGCCGAATTCGCGGGTCCTCATCAGTCCCGCCCGTCCCCGGGCCCAAGGTGACGATCGCGCTGTTCGACACCGGCGATGTGTCGGCAAGCACAAAGGTGAGGCCACAACAGGAACTGTGGCCTCGTCGGAACAGTCAACGTTTTTGTGATGCTATTTGATCACCAGCAAGTCGGCTGATACGTCACCTTGAGGTAATACGAAAGCACATATCCGGAGATCGAGCCGTTCCAAACGTAGGTCCGGCCGTACGATCGCGCTCCGAAACAAACGAACGTCCCTCGAGCGACAGACCCCTTGTAGGTCCAACCGGTCGGTGTCCGAAGGAGTGTCGCGTTTCCCGTGAGGACCCCTCCATTTGGCACACGACGTCTTCGCTGTCGATGACGTCCGTGCCGGAGAACTTACCCGTGGGGTGGGTGCCTTGCTGGTTGATCCAGTCTTCGGCGTTCCTTGGGGCAGCTTTCGCTCACGACTTGCACAGGGCGTGGTCGATGAGGGTGGCGGAGGCTTTGTACTGCTGGATCGGGGACTGGTCGGGCCCCAGGTTGCTCGTGTAGAAGACGGTGGCGGCGCGGCGGCCGTCGGGACTCACCGCGTTGTCGCTGATGTAGTTCCAGCCCCCTCCGCCGTGGAACCAGACCCATTCGCCGCAGGACGACCGGCGCTTCATGATGCCGAGACCGTATTCGGTGTCGCTCCAGATGGCCTGGAGCGGTGGGGCCGGGACGGTGCGCTGCATCGCCGCGAGCTGGGCCGGCTGAAGCAGGCGACCGCCGAGGAGTGCTTGGAAGAAGCGGTTGACGTCGCCGGTCGTGCTGATCAGCGACGAGTCGGGCTGGCCTCCGGCGAAGGTGGATACGTTTGTCTCCGGTCCGCCGGGGACGAAGCGCTTGTACGCGGTCATGTGGGGCCGGGGGAGCTGGGCGGAGGTTCCCGGGATGAGCGTGTGGCGAAGGTCGAGGGGCTCGATGATCCTGTCGTGGACCTCCTGCTGCCAGGGTCGGCCGGTGACCTTCTCGATGATCATCCCGATGAGTACGTAGTTGGTGTTCGAGTAGGTCCAGCCCTTGTCCGGCTCGAAGGTCGAGGGGTGCCGCAATGCCATCGCCACCAATTGCTCCGGCGCGTAGGTGCGGAAACGATCGCGCCGGAACTCCTCGGCGTTGTGGGCCTGCTCCATAGGCACGTCATCGGCGTATTCCGGGATACCGCTGGTGTGACCGAGCAACTGCCGCACGGTGATGTGGGTGCCGTCGTTGCCGTTGCCGCGGACCAGGCCGGGCAGCCAGCGGTCCACGGTGTCGGTCAGGGCGAGTCGTCCCTCGCCGACGAGCTGCAGGGCGACGGTGGCGACGAACGTCTTGGTGGTGCTGCCGATCCGGTGATAGGAGTCCGGCTGAACGGGGGCGCGGGTCTCCTGGTCGGCCACGCCGCTGCGGGCCACCGCCCGGTCACCGGCTGTCCGCGCCTCCGCCAGCACCCCACCGGCGCCCGTGGCCCGCAACGCGTCGGCGTCGCGTTGCAACCTCGTCGGCGTGTGGTTGTTGCTCGCGCTGTACGCCGCGGTGCTCGCAGTCACCGCGAGCAGCGTGACAACGGGAACCAACAGGCGCCGCAGTGACCGTCGGCCCGCATTCTTCTGGGAATCGTTCATGTTCGCCACGCTAGATTCGGCGACACCTCGAGATCGATACGGCCTGCTGCCGTACACAGCTACAGCCTGCTGTACCGCCAAACCGGGGCCGCAGGCGCATAATCGCGGCCATGGATGGCTTGAAAGGGCTGCGTGCCTGCGTCTACCTGCTCGGTGGCCTCGTCCCCGCGCTGGGCGGGCTGCTGTTCCTCGCCCAGCCGGCGGTGGCCGGTGAGTGGGCGGACCGGCGTCGGGCCGCCGCCGGCCGATGGCTCGGCGTGCCGGTCGATTCGTCGCCGACCACGCGGCGTTGGTTGGTGCTCAACGCGCTCACCGCGGTCCCGTTGGGACTTCTGGCGGTATTCGTGGTCGGCAACATCGTCGTCGGCGTGGTCGGGATGGTCGCATGGTGGGCGTTCCCGCCCGGGGCCCGACTGCGGTTGTTGCTCGAGGTGCCGATCGACGGCTGGGGTCGCGCGGTGTCTCTCGGCCTGGTGCAGGTGGTCGGTCTCGGCATGGTGACGTGTTTCGTGCTGCCACCGCCGGCACGGGCACAGGCGCGCCTCCTCGCACCGTCGAAGGCGGAGCGGTTGGCTCTGCGCGTGGCGGCGCTGACCAGGACACGGGCCGAGGTACTGGATGCCCATGGCGCGGAGCTTCGCCGGATCGAAAGAGACCTCCACGACGGCATGCAGGGTAGGCTCGTGGCGGTGACCATGCAGCTCGCGTTGGCCCGCCAAGCGGTGCACGAAGACCCGCACGCCGCCGAGGAATCGATCGAACGCGCGCACGACGGTACGGAGGCGGCACTGGCCGAGCTCCGTGACGTGATCCGTACGATCTATCCCCCGATCCTCGCCGATCGTGGGTTGGCCGGCGCGCTGACGGCGGTCGCGGCCCGATCGGGGATGCCCACCGACATCGAGATGGGTGAACTGGGCCGGGTGCCGGCCGCCGTCGAGGCGGTCGCCTATTTCGCGGTCGTCGAGGCGCTCACCAACGCGGCGAAGCACAGCCGCGCCTCCGCCGTCGCCGTCGGGGTCGTTCGCAACGGCGACAACTTGCGCATCGACATCACCGACGACGGCATCGGCGGCGCCCACGAGGCGCGCGGTACCGGTATCACCGGAATCCGGCGTCGGGTCATGGCTCTCGACGGCGATGTCACGGTGGACAGTCCGCCCGGCGGCCCCACGAGGATTGCGGTGGAACTGCCGTGCGGCTGGTGATCGCCGAGGACAACGTGCTCCTCGCGGAGGGGTTGCAGCTCATCCTGGCGAGAAACGGCTTCGAGGTGTCGGCCGTCGTCGATACCGGGGACGCGTTGCTTGCGGCCGTGGACGAACACGAGCCCCAAGCGGCGCTGATCGACGTACGCCTACCGCCGTCGTTTCGCGACGAGGGCCTGCGCGCCGCGGTCGCCCTCCGGCGCCGCCACCCGGGATTCCCCGTCCTCGTCCTGTCCCAGTACGTCGAGCAGACGTACGCCACCGAACTCCTCTCCACCGGCCACAGCGGTGTCGGCTACCTGCTCAAGGACCGGGTGGGGCGCGTCACCGAGTTCCTCGATGCCCTGCGCACTGTGATCGCGGGCGGCATGGCGATCGACGCCGAGGTCATCGCCCAGGTCATCCGCAGACAGGACGATCCCCTCGCCGCCCTGACCAACCGTGAGCGAGAGGTCCTCGGCCTGATGGCAGAGGGACTCGGCAACACGACGATCGCGGCCCGTCTGCAGGTGACCGACAACGCGGTCCACAAGCACATCGGCAACATCTTCACCAAGCTGGGCCTGACCCCCGGCGACACCGGTCACCGCCGGGTTCTCGCGGTGCTCTCCTACCTCGACGCCTTGCCGCGCTAGGCACGTGCGGGCCGGCGCGCCTGGTGACCGGTGCCGATGAACGCGCAGGTGCCGGGGGTGCCACCGCCCCGGCACGTCTTGATGGCGCCAACGGCCGTCTCCTCGTCGATCTGCGCCATGTACGACGCGGCGTGGAACTACGACCGGCTGCGGCCGGGCGGCACGGAGCCCCTCTGGCCGAGCCCATGGGCACTACCGGGTTCCCTACTCGCCTCACACCCACTGCGCGAACCACCGACTCCATGGCTACAGGGGGCAGCGCGCACGCCGGGGAAGGTACGGCCTACTCCACCGATGACCCGGTAGTCCGCTGTATCGACCGGGGCACGCCGGACGGACAGTCTGGTTGTCGGGTCCGGAGTGCCCGGACCGTGAAAGCCGGAGGCCCGCACCATGTCCGAGCGCACCGCACCCGTCCTGGAGTTCCCATCGACGGTGGTGCCCGCGGTGTCCCTTGTCGGCGTCACGAAGGTCTACGGGCGGGGGACGGAGGCCGTACATGCCCTGCGCGGAGTCGACGTCGACATACCGTCCGGTACCTTCACCGCCGTCATGGGCCCTTCGGGGTCGGGCAAAAGCACTTTTCTGCACTGCGCGGCAGGGCTCGACCGACCCACCGGTGGCCGTGTACACCTCGCCGGCAGCGACATCACCGCGCTCTCCGAGACCAAACTGACCCAACTGCGGCGCAGCCGTGTCGGGTTCGTCTTCCAGGCCTTCAACCTGGTCGGTTCGCTCACCGCCGAGCAGAACGCCGCGCTGCCGTTGCGGCTGGCCGGTGAGCGTCCCGACAAGGCGCGGGTGCGTGAGGTACTCGGTCGAATCGGCCTCGCAGACAGGGCGAGACACCGGCCGGCCCAGCTTTCCGGGGGCCAGCAACAGCGCGTCGCGATCGCCCGTGCACTGGTCACACGTCCCGAAGTCCTGTTCGCGGACGAGCCCACCGGTGCCCTGGACACCCGCACGGGGCGCGAGGTTCTGACATTGCTGCGCTCCGTCGTGGACGCGCACGGCCACACGGTGGTCATGGTGACCCACGATCCGATCGCCGCCGCGTATGCCGACCGGGTGCTGTTTCTGGCCGACGGGCGCCTTGTGAACACTCTGGAGCAACCCACCGCCGAGGCTGTCGCCGACCGCATGATCCGGTTGGAAGGCTGAACGGTGCTGCGCCTCGCCTTCGATACCTTGCGCACCCGACTGGCCGGATTCGTCGGAGCGTTTCTCGCCGTCGCCCTGGCATCGGTCCTGATCACCGGTGCGGGGGTGATGCTGGAGTCCGCGCTGCGGACCCACGCTCCGCTGGAACGTCTCCGTGGCACGGACCTCGCGGTGGCAGCCTCCGACCATGTCGAGCGGACCACCGTCGCGCCCGATCCCACCGGCGATGAGGCCGCGGAGTCGGCCCCGCTCGGCCAGGCCGCACGTGTTCCCGCCGAACTCGCGTCCCGCATCGGCGTGTTGCCGGGTGTCGCCGTCGCCGTACCGGATCGCGGCACCGCGGTCGCCCTCCCGGGCGGCAGGGTGGCCCACGCACGCGGCTGGGACAGCGCGCAACTGACGCCGTACCGCGTCGTCGACGGGCACGCGCCACAGATCGACGGTCAAGCCGCGGTCGACGCGCGTACCGCCGCGGCCCTCGGGCTTCGGCCCGGCGCGCGGCTCGACCTCGCGACGCCGCGTGGCACCCGAACGGTAGTCGTCACCGGGATCGCCGAAGGGCGCGGCGCGCCCTCGGTCTTCCTCACCCCGGCCCAGGCCGCCGGAGTGAGCATGGCGACGGACCGCGCCGATTTCATCGGCGTGCTGCTCGCACCCGGTGTGGACGCGCAGCGGGTTCGGGCAGCCGTCGAGGACGTTCTGACCGCGGCCGGACCACAGTTCGGCGACGCTCGGCGGGCACAGCCCCGGCTACAGGTGGTGCGCGGGAAGGCGCTCGCTCGATTGGAGGCGCCCGCGCAGACGGCCGCGCAACAGGCCGCGATTCCCGTGGTCAGCGTCTTCGGCAGCAGCGCGGCCTTCGCGGCGATCTTCGTCGTCGCCGGAACCTTCGGCCTCTCGGTACGTCAACGCGTCCGCGAGATCGGCCTCCTTCGAGCCGTCGGCGCGACGCCCCGGCAGATCCGCCGCATGATCTCGGCGGAGGCGCTGCTGGTCGCACTGGGCGGGTCGGTGATCGGCGTACCGCTGGGTTACGCCTTCGCCCGGGTGCTGGAGACGCTCTTCGACAGGGCAGATGCCTTGCCGACCGGATTTGCCATCGTCAACTCCTGGATCCCCGGTGTGATCGGCGTCGGTGCCGCCGTTGCGACCACGCAGGTCGCGGCACTGGTGGCGGCCGGCCGCGCGGCCAAGGTGAAGCCGACGGAGGTCTTCGGGTCAACGGGCAGACGCCGCATCCTTGTTCCGATGCTGCGCTACGTTCTCGGGCTCGCCGCGACGGCCGGAGGGGTCGCGGTGGTCACGGTCTCGGTGAACATGGGCGGCGACGACGGCGCCTCCGCGGCCATCGGCATCGTGTTCACCTTCATGATCGCGGTCGCGCTGTTGGCCCTGCCCATCGCCCGGTGCGGTGTCGCGGTCATCGGCAGGCTGTTCGCCCCGACGGGTGACGCGATCGGACTGCTCGCTCGGGCCAACAGCGCGGCGGAGCCGGGACGGGTCTCGGCGGTCGCCGTGCCGGTCGCGCTGACCGTCGCCTTCAGTGGTTCGATCCTGTTCATCGGTACGACCGTCGCGGACACCACGATCAAGCACAGCAAGGCCCGGACCACCGCGACGTTCATCGTCGACGGGTCCGACCGCGCGGGGCTGCCGGAGGACGCCCTCGCCCGCATCCGGGGCCTGCCCGGAGTGGCGGCGGCGTCCGGAACGGTGGCCACCACCGTGCTGGACGACTCGTCGGGCAGCGCGCAGGAAATGGACGCACGCGGAGTGGGCGACGACGCGGAGAAGGTCCTGGACCTCGGCATACGGTCGGGCAGCCTGGCCGACCTCGCCCGCCCCGACACCGTGGCCCTCGGTTCCAGGCATGCGGACGCCGGGGGAAGGCACGTCGGTGACCGCATCCGGTACTGGCTCGGCGACGGCACGCCGGTGGAAGCCCGCGTCGTGGCCGTCTACGACAACGCCTTCGGCTTCGGCGACTACCTCGTGCCGCGCGAACTCGCCGCCGCGCACAGCACGGTCGGCGCCTACGACAAGGTGTACCTCACCGCCGCTCCGGGCGCCGACCGCACGGCACTGGCCGACGCGTTGCGCCGCGAGGGCCGAGTTCTCGACCGGGCCGCGTACCTCGACGAGATCGCCGACGAAGCCGGCGAAGACGCCTGGACCAACGCCCTCATCCTGGGCGCCATCGCGGTGTTCACCGCGCTCGGCGTGGTCAACACGATCGTCATGGCCACCCGCTCGCGATCGCGCGAGTTCGCGGTGCTGCGCCTGGCCGGAACCACCCCACGACAGATCACGGCGATGCTCGGGCGCGAACTCGCGATCGATACCGCCTTGGGCGTGGGGCTGGGCACGGCGATCGCGTGGGTCACCCTCGGCGCCTTCGCCAACGGCATCACCGGGTCGTTCGCACCGTTGATGCCCGCGGGCCTGTATCTGGCGCTGGTGGGCGTCGTCGTGGCCCTGGTCTACGGCGCGGGTCTGCTGTCCGTCCGAAGCGTGCTGCGTCTGGACCCGATCGCGGCCCTGGGCTCGCGGGAGTAGCGAACGTATGGCCCGCCGCGTCGTAACCCGCGCCGCCGCCCAGCCGTGCTCGCGCAACCGCGCTGCGGGCCGGGCTGCCTTCGAGAATTCGTCGGTGTGCCGGGATCACCCGTCAGCCGTGCTCGCGCAACCGCGCTGCGGGCCGGGCTACCTTCGGAAAGTCGTCGGTGCGCCGGGATCACCCGTCACTCCCGACCCCTTGTCGACCGATCGCCGAACCGAGTGGGGATCGCACCGCGTTGCGCAAGGCCGCGACGCGACGGTAATGGTACGTGGCCGCGATCCGCCGGCGTATCGCGTGTCCGGGAAGCGACGTCGTCTGGCCCGCGTACTTCCGGTATCCGTACACGGGCTCGCCGTCCAGGTAGTAGCCCTCGTGCACCTCGCTCGCGGCCAGGATCAAAGCGCTGTCCTCACAGGCGGGCAGCGCGGGCCGGCCGCCCATCTCCCACAACGTCTCCGTCCGCCACACCATCGCGGCGCCGACGAACGGGATGAACCCGAGCAGTTCGCTTGCCTCGAACACGGCTCCCGGCGCCACGGGACCGCGGGGCAGGTGATCGGGGAAATCCACCCTGCGCCCGTCGACCAGGTCCACGGACCGTCCGGCGCACCAAGCGGCTCCGGTGCGCACCGCGGTTTCGAACAGAGCGTCGAGGCCGCCGGGGAGCCAGACGTCGTCGGCGTCCAGTACCGCGGTCCACGGTGTCCCGACCCGACCCAGCGCCACGGTGCGTGCCGTGGCCGCTCCGGCCAAGACGGCGATGGTCGAGTCGACGACCGGAAGAACGGCGATTGCGTCGGCGACCACGAGTTCGGTGCAGGCCGACGACGGCCCTCTCGTAGCTCTCGCCCTGCTCGGCTACGGAGCGAGCCGCGCCACAGAGGCGATGCCCAGGCGGCCCATCGCCGCAAGTGTTGTCCACCTCGACAGTGGCGTCGCGCAGTTGCAGCGTGGGGTGCGCGACGAGGTCGGGGTGGGCTTCGGGCGGCGGTACTGGGGGACCGTGCCGACGTGGTTCATCGCGGGGCGCTCCACCGGCCGTCGTTGCCGCCGATGAGGGGTGGATCGGTGTCGGTGAGTTCCTCGAATTCGGTGATGGCGTGCAACTCGCTCCCCATCGCCACGTTGGTGACCCGCTCCAGCACGATCTCGACGACGACCGGGACACGATGCTCGGCCATCAACACGAGGGCGTCTCGGAATGCGGCGGCGATGCGTCCGGGTTCGCGGACCCGCAGTGCCTTGCAGCCGAGTCCTTCGGCGACGCGGACGTGGTCGACGCCGTATCCGTCGATCTCGGGGGCGTTGATGTTCTCGAACGACAGTTGTACCGCGTAGTCCATGTCGAACTGCCGCTGGGCCTGGCGGATCAGACCCAGGTAGGCGTTGTTCACGACGACGTGCAGGTACGGGATGTTGAACTGGGCGCCGACCGCGAGTTCTTCGATCATGAACTGGAAGTCGTAGTCGCCGGACAGGGCGACGACTGTTGCGTTCGGGTCGGCGGTGGCGACGCCGAGCGCGGCGGGTCCGGTCCAGCCCAGCGGGCCGGCCTGGCCGGCGTCGATCCAGTGGTGTGGTTTGTACACGTGGAGGAATTGCGCGCCGGCGATCTGCGACAGCCCGATGGTGGACACGTAGCGCGCGTCCCTTCCGAACACCGCGTTCATCTCCCGGTAGACGCGCTGCGGTTTGATCGGGACGTGATCGAAGTCGGTGCGCCGGTGCATGGTCTGTTTGCGGGCCAGGCACGATTTGGCCCATACGGAGCGGTCGGGGAGTTCATGTCGGTCGCGTTGTTCGCTCGCGATGCGGTGCAGACCCTCGAGGGCGTGCCGCGCGTCGGACACGATGCCCAGGTCGGGAGGGAAGATGCGGCCGATTTGTGTGGGTTCGATGTCGATGTGGACGAAGGTCCGGCCCCGGCGGTACGTGTCGAGGCCTCCGGTGTGCCGGTTCGCCCAGCGGTTGCCGATGCCCAGGACGAAGTCGGATTCGAGGAAGGTCGCGTTGCCGTAGCGATGAGAGGTCTGCAGGCCGACCATGCCGGCCATGAGTGGGTGGTCGTCGGGTATGGCACCCCATCCCATCAACGTCGGGATCACCGGGACGCCCACGGTCTCGGCGAACTCGACGAGCAGGTCCGCGGCTCCGGAGCCGATCACGCCGCCGCCGGCGACGATCACGGGTTTCTCGGCGGTGCCGAGCATCTGCATGACCCTGGCCAGTTGGGCGGTCGAGGCGGTCGGCCTATACACGGGAAGCGGCTGATAGAGGTCCGGATCGAACTCGATGTCGGCCAGTTGGACGTCGAGTGGCAGATCGATCAGGACGGGCCCGGGGCGCCCGGATCGCATCAGGTGGAATGCCTGCTGCAATGCTCCGGGTACTTGAGCGGGTTCGCGTACGGTCATCGCCATCTTGGTGACGGGGGCGGCGATCGCCGCGATGTCGACGGCCTGGAAGTCCTCCTGGTGCAGCTTGGCCACCGGTGCCTGGCCGGTGATGCACAGAATCGGAACGGAGTCGGCGATCGCCGCGTACAAGCCGGTGATCATGTCCGTGCCCGCCGGACCGCTGGTGCCGATACAGACGCCGATGTTGCCCGGCGCGGTGCGGCTGTATCCGTCGGCCATGTGCGCCGCGCCCTCCACGTGCCGGGCGAGGACGTGGCGGATTCCGCCATGGGAACGCAGCGCCGAATAAAGGGGATTGATCGCCGCGCCCGGAAGCCCGAAGGCGTGGCGCACGCCTTCCCGGGCGAGGACGGCCACGGCCGCGTCGACGGCCCTCATCCTCGCCATCTCAGTCCTCCTTCGTCGGGGTGGCAGCGCCGGAGAGGCGTTCGACGGTGCGCAGCAGCGCGCCGTGGTCCAGGGCGCCGTCGCCCTGCGCCTTCGCGGAGGCGATCAACTGGGCCACGTGTGCGCCGAGGGGAATGATCACGCCGGCTTCGCGGGCCGCGGCGGTGACGATGCCCATGTCCTTGTGGTGCAGGTCGATGCGGAAGCCGGGAGTGAAGTCGTGTGCCAGCATCGGTCGTGCTTTGCGCGCCAGCACGGCGCTGCCCGCGAGGCCGCCCGCGAGGACGTCCACGGTGGCGTCGACGTCGACGTCGTGTGCCTTCAGGAACACGAGCGCCTCGGCGACGAGTTCGATGGTGCCGGCGACGATCAGTTGGTTCGCCGCCTTGACGGTCTGACCGGCACCGACGCCGCCGACGTGGGCGACCGTCGCGCCCAGGACGTCGAGAATGGGCCGGGCCCGCTCGACGTCCGGGGTCGCGCCGCCGACCATGATCGACAATGTGGCGTCACGTGCCCCGTCCTGTCCGCCGCTGACGGGCGCGTCCACCGCGCCGATCCCCAAGGGCGCGGCGATGCCGGCCAGCGCGCGGGAGACGTCGGGGCGAATGCTGGAGCAGTCGATGTGCAGCGTGCCCGGGGACAGGCCGGCGTAGATCCCGTCGTCCCCCGTCGAGGCGGCTTCGACATCGGGGCTGTCGGGAAGCATGGTGATCACGACGTCCGCGTCGGCCACCGCCCGCGTGATCGTCGTCGCGCCCCTGCCTCCTGCGGCGACCAGTGCTTCCACGGCGAGGGGGTTGTGGTCGCATCCGATCACCCGGTATCCGGCACGGACCAGGTGGGCGGCCATCGGGGCGCCCATGATTCCCAGTCCTATGAAGGCGATGTTCGTGTCGCTCATCCTGTGTCTCCATTGCTGATGTGGGGGCATTGACGCGCTCGGGCGCCCGGTCAAGGGCGCGTCGGTGCGGGGAAACGGCTCGGTGCCAGGGCCGTCGCGGACGAGGGGTCAGGTGTGGGCGATCGTTCCGACGGAGAAGCAGCCGACGCGTCCGCCGTCGACGAGTAGCTGGGTCCCGGTGATGTAGCCGGCCTCGTCGGAGAGGAGGAACAGGGCCGCCTGCGCGATCTCGAGAGGACGGCCGATCCGCCCCAGGGCGATGGACCGCTCGTTCTCGGCTCGTTCCGCCGCGGGGTTCGGCGCGAGTTCGAACTCCGCCGCGAGCAAGGGGGTGTCGATGGCGCCCGGGCACACGGCGTTGACGCGGATGCCGCTGCGGGCCACCTCCGCGGCCAGTGCGCGGGTCAGGGCCAGGACCCCGCCCTTGGTGGCCGAGTAGGCCGAGTATCCGCCCTGGCCGGTGAACGCCAGTTCGCTCCCGGTGTTCACGATGGCTCCGCGCCGCCTGGGTCGCATTCGTCGTACCGCTGCCCGCTGTACGAAGAAGCTGCCGGTGAGGTTCACGGCCAGTTGGCGGGCCCACTGCTCGTCGTCGGTCTCGGTGATGGGGGCCACGGAGGAGATGCCCGCGTTGTTGAACACCCCGTCGATCGGCCCCAGTTCGCGTTCGGCCAGGTCGAAGGCCGCCTCCACGTCGTGGGAGTTCGAGACGTCGCACGGTGTCGCGAGGGCTCCGGGGTCCCGCTGCCGGCAGGCGTCCGCGGCGGCGTCCAGGCCGGTGCCGGGCAGGGCCAGGAGTGCCACTCGCGCGCCTTCGCGGGTGAACAGTTCCGCGGCGGCTCGGCCGATGCCGGAGCCGGCGCCGGTGACGAGGATGGTCTTGCCGTTCAGGCGTCGCATGACCGTTCCTTGCTACTCGAGGGGGTACGTCCGGGGGTCCACCAGCAGTGGCCGGTGGCTGCGGCGGGTCGCGTGGGGGTCGGCGAGGATCCGGTCGGCGGCCTCGCCCGCAGTCAGGATCGCGACATCGCCCCAGTCCCGTGCCTGCTCGACGAGGGTCCGCAGGGCTTTGACGCGGGAGGCACGCCCGGACAGGAACGGGTGCGCGTTGAGTACGAGCGCGCCGCCGTAGTCGCGCAGGGCGTCCAGTTCCTCCGACCAGACCTTCACGGCGGTGCTCGGTGGAACGACGGTCTTGCCTAGATCCGGCTCCCACATATAGGCGTACTGCGGAAAATCGTCCCAGCTCCAATGCGGAGGAATCTCGGCCAGGGTTCCGCGGTCGGTGTCGAGCAGGTACGGCCGATCGTCGTCCATCTGGTTGGATTCGTAGACCAGGCCGAATCCGGCGACGAGTCCGGCCGTCGTCCACTTGGTCGACCATAGGGCGCTGCGGTGTCCTCGCGGCCGGACACCGAGCCGGTCCAGTGCCTCCAGCCCTTGTTCGAAGTCCCGTTCCTCCTCGGCTTCGGTGAGCAGTTGTGGTGGTCGGTGGCTGTGCGAGTGATGGCCGACCTCGTGCCCTTCGGCATCGATGCGGCGCACGAGGTCGGGATAGCGTTCCGCGGTGACGCCCGGGACGAAGAACGTCGCCTTGACCCCCAGATCGGCGAGCATCTCCAGGATCCGAGGGGCGCCGACCAGGGGACCGAAGGCCTGGTGACTCATGACATTGGGATGTTGTGCGTAGCGTCGGCCCTCGGCGAGCACACACGACTCGGCGTCGATGTCGAAGGTCAGGACCAGCGCGGCTCGTTGCCCGCGCAGCCAGTCGCGGTCGGGGGCGTGGGTGTCGGACGTCATGACTGCTCCAGGGTGGGGCGGGCGTGGGTGGCCCGGGATCGAGGCCCGGTTCAGTGCTCGTGCTCGGTCAGCCAGGACGCGTAGTCCGCCAGACCCTGCTCGAGCGACCACTGGGGCGTGTAGCCGAAGTCCCGGGCGGCGGCGGAGATATCCCAGGGGCCCTGGCGATCCCACCCCGTCCAGTGACCCGGGCCGAGGTCGATGCGGGCGTGTGGATGGTTCCCCCGCACGAGGTCGGCCAACTCCCGCAGCGTCACCTGCCGCCCTCCCGAGACGTTGTAGACGGGCCGCAGCGGGGTGTCGGTCGAGGCGGCCAGCGTCGCCGCGTGCGCCACGTCGCGTGCGTGCACGAAGTGGAAGCGGTGATCCGCGCCCTCGGGCAGGGAGAAGGCCGTTCCACGGACGGCCGCGGTGAGCATGTCCTTGAGGACCTCGGGCATCCGCAACCCGGGCCCGTACACCTCGCTGACCCGAAGGGACACCACGGCCAGCCCGTACAACTCGCCGTAGACCCGGCCCAGATGCTCGGTGGTGACCTTGGTGACCGCGTACGGGGTGTTGGGCATCGGCACCGCGTCCTCGGTCACGACCACATCCGCCGGCTGGTGGCCGTAGGCGCACTCGGAGGAGAAGTTCACGATGCGTGGCGATCCCGCCATGCGTGCCGCCTCGAACAGCTTGAGGGTCCCGTCGACGTTGGCGGCGAACGTGGTGATGGGGAGTTCGATCGAGATTTCGGGATGGGACATGGCCGCCGTGTGCACGATCGCGGTGACGTCGTGGTCGCGGATGGTGCGCACCAGCGCGGGGATGTCGAACAGTTCCCCTTGTACCGAGTGGACCAGCGGGTGCGGGTGTTCGGTGTAGTCACGGTTGTAGCTGACGGTGGCGATGCCCTCGCGGATCAGCGCGTCGACGACGTACCTGCCCACGAACCCTGTTCCTCCGGTGACGAGGATGCTCATGTCAGACCTCTTTCGCGGGCGGGTGTGTCGTCGCCGGAATCCGTGACGTTCACTGGTACGGGCGACCTGTGTTCGTCCGAGTGGCTCCGCAGGCCGGATGATTCGGCCGGCTCGGTTTCGACGTCCGGCGAGGTCGCTGCCTCTGCGGCCGTGGAGCGCCCGGCGATGGCGACGTACACGGCGGCGCTGACGAGGAAGCCGAGGAACCAGCTCAGGTCGGCGCCGTCGAGGGCGCGGCTGAGAGGTCCCTGGTACACGGGGGCGTTGACGGTCAGCAGACAGGCGCCGACGCCCGCCGCGAGGGCTGCCCATCCGCGGGGTTCCACCCCGTGCCACCCCCAGTAGCGGCTGTTCTGCTCCCTGCGGGTGGCGTGCGCGGCGACGGGGTCGTACCGCCACCTGCGCAGCAGTCCGTCGGTCATCCACACGCCGGCGAACGGGCCGAGCCAGACGATCAGCAGGGCGACGAAGTCGCTGAGCACCGTGGTGAAGTCCCGGACGAACAGGACGTACAGCACCAGCGCGGTGCTGAGGACCGTGTCCGCGGCGGTCGCCGTGTAGCGATGCAGCGGCACCCCGACGGCCTGCAGGGCCAGGCCGGAGGAGTAGTAGGTGACGACGTTGTTGGCGATGGATCCGCCGACGGCGGCGAGGATGTACACGACGAAGACCCAGGTGGGCACGAACGCTTCGACACCGCCGACGGGGTCGGACATGTCGCCGCGCGAGGCGAGGAGGGCGCCCATGCAGCACAGGAAGAACGCGGACAGCCCGGAGGCGCAGGCGACGTTCCAGAAGATGCGTCTGCTCGGTGTGCGGCTCGGAAGATAGCGGACCCAGTCGGGGCTGTTGTACAGATAGGAGATGGGCCCCGACGCGATGGTCGCGCAGGCGACGAGGAAGACGGCGAGAGCCGTCGTGCCGGAGACCTGTGCGTGCAGATTCCAGTCGATGCCTTGGATGCCGAACGCGAGGACGAGCACCAGCGCCGAGCTGAGCAGGACGGCGAAGAAGCGCTGCAGGTAGACCATGGTCGCGTGTCCGAGTACCGCGATGCCGCCTCCCAGCAGGAGTTGCGTCAGCACGGCTATCAGCTTTCCCGGGGTTCCGGGGTGGTGCCAGCCCAGGAGCGGGAAGAGCGCGACGAGGGCGTAGACGCCGAAGATCGTGTTGATCGCCTCGAAGGCCACCGACGCCACCCACGCGAGGAAGGCGTTGAGTCGATTGCCGCGGACCCCGAACACCGCCCGGGTGAAGGTGACCGTCGGCAGTCCCGCCCGGGTGCCGCCGATCGCGGCCCAGCCGACGAGTGCGAACAGCAGGTTGCCGACCAGACACGCGAGCAGCGCCTGCCACAGGCTGAGCCCCAGGCCGACCGCGATGGCGCCCACCGACACGAAGAAGAGGTTGGCGTTGGTGCCGACCCAGAAGAACCGAGTCTCGCGGAACGTCATGGTCCGGTCCGCTTCCGGGATGTGTTCGAATCCGTGCGTCTCGACGCCGAAGACCGGATTCGCGCTGTTTTCCTGCGAGTTGGTCATGTGGTTCTTCCTTCCTGGTGCGTCGCATGGCGTGCTCGCATGGCTACCAGCGCGGGTAGACCTGGGCGTCCGGCACATAGGGCTGATGGGTCCGCCGCAGGGCGGCGGGATCCGCCAGGCATCGGTCCGCGACCTCGGCGGCGGTCGCGAATGCGACGTCGCCGGTCCCCAGCGCGTGTTCGATCAGGCCGCGCAGTCCCTCGACACGTCCCGCGCGACCGGAGAGGAAACCGTGGTTGGTCAGGACGAACAGGCAGTGGTGGCGCCGCATCGCGTCGAGTTCCGCGCGCCACATCGCGAGCGCCTTGTCCGGCCCCTCCACGTTGTAGCCGATCTGGGGGTCGGGAAGGTACGCGTACTGCTCCCAGTCGTCCAGGGACCAGTGCGGGGGGATCTCGGCGATGTCGCCCAGGGGTGTGTCGATGATGTAGGGGACGTCGTCGTCCATGAGGCTGGAGTCGTAGCGGAGGCCGTACTCGCGGACCAGCCCCGGGGTCCGCCACGTCGCGGCCCACATGGGCGCCCGATATCCGACCGGCTCGATGCCCAGTGCGCCCAGTGCCCGCAGGCCCCGTTCGAATTCGGCGCGGTCCTCGGCGTCGGTGAGTTCGGTCGGCGGCCGATGGCTGTAGGAATGGTGTCCGATCTCGTGGCCGGCCTCGGCGATGGCGGTCACCGTGTGCGGCCAGCGTTCGGCGGTCAGGCCCGGGACGAAGAAGGTCGCCGTGATGTCGTACTCGGCGAGCAGACGCAACAACCTCGGGGCGGCGACGCGCGATTCGAACTGCTGATGCGTCATGGCCATGGCGTTGTCCGCGTGGCGTCGGCCCGCGGCGAGGATCGGTGTCTCGCCGTCGAGGGCGAACGTCAGTACGGCGACGCAGGAGTTACCCGCCGGCCAGTTCGAGCGCGGCGTGGTCATCGTGCGCTCCGCGGCAGCCGATGCAGCCAGGCGAGGCCGCCGGTGGTGTTGGCCAGTGGGCGGTATTCCGCCGCGAGGGCGCCGTGGTAGTCGTGGCGGTGCAACTGGGCGTAGACGGCGGGGAAGTCGATGTCGCCCGTTCCGGGCTCGTGCCGGCCCGGGTGGTCGGCGAGCTGCACGTGTGCGATCAGGGGGCCGTGTGCGGCGGTGGCCGCCGCCGGGTCCTCACCGCCCGCGGCCCAGTGGTAGACGTCGGCGAGCAGCGCGACGTTGGGTGAGCCGGCAGACCTGGCCGCGGCCACCACGTCGGCCGCGTCGGCGGCGGTGGGCAGCAGGTAGTGGGGGTTCTCGACGCCGTTGAGGGCTTCGACGAGCACCGTTGCGCCGATCTCGGCGACGGCTTCGGCGGCCCAGGTCAGGTTGGCGGACGCCGTCTCGTGTTGGGATTCGTCGGCCACGTCCTGGAGCCGGTTGCCGTAGAGCGCGTTGAACAGCCGACACCCGGTCTGCGCCGCCACGTCGACGGCGATCGCGACACTGTCGCGAAAGGCTGCGGCGCCGGCGGGATCGTTCATCAGGCCACGCTCTCCCGCCGCCATGTTCCCGGCCGCGAAGTTGAGCGCCACGAGGTCGATCCCCGCGTCGTTGACGGCCGAGACGAGTTCTCGGACGTCCCGACGAGACGGCGAGGTGGTGGGGAAGGGCCACCACATCTCGACGGCGTCGAAACCCGCGCCCGCGGCCGCGGCCGGGCGTTCGAGGAACGGCAGGTCGTGGAACAGCAGCGAGACGTTCGCCGCCGTTCGCCAACGTGATGCTTGCACGGCGCTCCTCCGGGTTGTGGAGTGGTGCACCTCACAGTGCAAGGACCTGTCCGAAAAGTCAGCCTTCCGGTACGTCTATTCATCCAGCGGCGCTTGTACGTCGCGTACATCCACCGGGTGGCCCTGCATGGTCTACGTCATGGATCTCGTCGAGACGGACGAACTCTCGATCCGACTGGTCGCGGGTGTCGACGCGGCATACCGCTCGCTGTCGGGGGCCGGCGCCAACGAGCACGCCGACCCCACGCCGTGGTTCCACGGCGGTGAACTGTTGATGACCGACGGCCTGGAAATGGGCCGGAGCAAGGCCCGGATCACCGGTTACGTCGAACGAATCGCGGCGGCGGGCGTTGCCGCCCTGGCCCTGGGGATCGGCGAGGGTCTCCCCTTCGAGCGCGTCCCGCGAGCGCTCGTGCAGGCATGCGACGCGGCGGGACTTCCGCTGCTCGAGGTGCCGAGCAGCACGGCGTTCGCCCGGATCTCGGAAGCCGTGTACAGCCGTCTGGCCGAGGCACGGTTCGGCGAGGCGCCGCGGCTGGTCGAGGCACAGCGCGCGCTGACCCGAGCGGCGGCCAGGCCCGGCAGCAGCCCCGCCGTCGTCGGCGCGCTGGCACGTCTGACCGGTCTTTGGGTCGCGCTGAGCGATCCCAGAGGGGTGGTCGTCACTGCCGCGGACGATGTTCGCGACCTGCCCGAATCCGTCGCGCGGGCCGTGCGCGCGATGGCCCCGCGCGGCCTGCACGGGACGGCCGTCGTGCCGCATCGCGAGGGCTACGTCCGCGTGCAGGCGGTGGGAGCGGAAGATGTAAGAGGCTTCCTGGCCTATGGGACGGAACAGGGCGCCATCGACGAGTTCCAGGGAGCGGCGGCGGCGTTCGCGGTGTCCCTGCTGTCGATCGACCTCGAACGGCAACACGTCGTCCGAATGCTCAAACGCCGCCCGCGTGAAGAAGCCGCCGCCCGGCTCGTCAGGGGCATGAATCCGGCGGCGGCGACACGTCTGCTCGGCTCACTCGGACTGCACGCCGAACGGCTTCGGATCGTCGTCGCGGAGGCCGAGGCGGGCGCCGCGGAACTGCTGGAATTGATGGCCGACGCGTTGCCCGAGGCCTTGGTCGGCGTCGACCGTTCGTGCGTGACCCTCGTCGTGGCCGCGGACCTGCCGGACCTGGTCACCCGGCTCCAAGCCGTGGCGCCGGGACGTTCCGTCGGCATCGGTGGCCCGGTGCCCCCGCACCTGTGCCCGGCGAGCCTGAGACAGGCGCGCCGGGGGGTGCAACTCGCCCAGCGCAGGGGCGGCGGCATCGTGGATGTGATGACCCTGGGCAGCGCGCGCATGCTTCTCGAGTCCGTGCCCCCGGACATGCTGGAGTCGTACGCGGACGCGACGTTGCGGCCCATCGAATCGGCCGACGGCGGGGACGGACTCGTTCGGTCGCTGCGCGCCTGGCTGGACGCCGGCACCGCGGCGGACGCCGCCGCTGCAGCGGTGGGCGTGCACCGCCACACCATGCGCCATCGTTTGAGACGGATCGAGGAGCTGACCGGGCGGCGCCTCGACGACGCCAACGACCGCGGTGAACTGTGGTTGGCGTTCGAAGCCAGAGACCTCGCCGCCACGGCACACGTGCCACCGCCGACGCCCGAGGCGTAGAGCCCGAACGCGCTTCGGCTCGGTGCGCAACCCGCTCAGCCCACCACGGGATGACGTGTTCCGGTGTCGAGCCGGAAACGGTGCGCGCCGGCGACGCCGCGATCGGAGCCGAAAATTGGCCGGCCGAGGCGGCCAACCCGTCTCGCGTGTTGTTCGTTCTTTAGGGGTGTGACGGTGACGACGCGGGGCCGAGTGCACGGGTGGGGGAGGGCGGATGGGCGTTGACGGGGAAGCGGTGCAGTCCTTGGTGGCCGCTCGTGGCCAGGCGCTCAAGCGATACGCCTTTGTGCTGTGCGGGGACGACGATCGGGCCGACGACCTGGTGCAGGAGGCCTTGGTGCGCACCCTTGTCCGGCGGCACCCGCGCGACCCTGCGGAGTTGGAGGCGTACGTCCGCCGGGCGATCGTCAATCTCGTGATCGACGAGTCACGACGCGCGGGTCGATGGGCGCGATTGCGACCGATGTTCCGCACTCGGCAGGTGTCATCCGAGGTGGAGGGCCCGGAGTCGCAGGTGTCCACGCGGTTGTGGACACGCGAGTTGTTGGGATTGTTGCCCCCGGGACAGCGGACCTGTCTGGTCCTGTACTACCTGGAGGATCTTTCGGTCGCCGAGATCGCGAACGTTCTTGGGTGTGGTCAGGGGTCGGTGAAGAGCCAGTTGAGCGCCGCGCGGGGTGCTCTGCGGCGGATGTCGACGAGCGCGGACGCGACGAACACCGAGGAGGAAGATCATGAGTTCGAACGGAGATGACATCCGTCGGGCCCTGGACACCCTCTCCCGCGAGGCGAGCCCGCTCCGGGAGATGCCCCGGGAGATGCTGACGGCGGAGGCCGATCGGCGACGGGGTCGACGCCGGGTGCGCATCGCGGCGGCAGCCACCGCCGTGGCCGTGTCAGTGGGTGGTTTGGGCGTACTTGCCGCAGTGGTGCGCGAGTCCGGCTCTCCCGGACCGTCTGCTGCCGCGCCCTTGCCCGGCGGCGCCCCTTCGTGGGGAGCACAGGAGCCGGGCCTGTTCACCTGTGGCCGGCCGATCGGGCTTCCCACCACGACCGAACGGTTCGAAGGGTTCGGGTTGTTGCCGTTGACCGTGGAACGCCCCACCGAGACACCGGACGGCCCCCCACGCGTCACCAGCGCCCTGGGCCCGCGCTCGTCGACGGGGCTGAACGCCACCGAGGTGTATCCGACCGTGTTGGTGTTGCGCGACGGGGTGGTGGTGGGTGGCCCGGTCCAGGCCGGGGCGCTCCCGCCCGGACGTCCTCTGCCCAACGTGGACTGGTTCCCCTCGGATCAGACGATCCGGGCTTTGGCTCCGACCTGGTTGTGTGGTGCCGTGTCCTGGCAGCAGGTGTGGGCGGACCCGGGAAGGTACACGGTGGCCCTCGTGATGACGCCGCCGAAGACCCCCGGAAACCAAGCCGCCGATCGCCCGATCGACGCGTTCCACCCGTTGTTGATCTCGACGGCGCCGCTCGTGGACGCACGCGACTCGCGGTCGTGAGTCGGGGTTCGGGGCGGGGCGCCGGCCGAGCCCGTACAGACTCACCTCACCAGTGCGTGGACCGTGTGCCACGTGACGGAGTACCGCCGCGAGGTCGTCGGAGTGGTCTCAGTATCGCGAATTCGGAATTCTGAATGACGCATTTATCCTATCTGCCTCGTGCAAGTCGAGAAGCAGGGTGCCGCTCTTGCCTTCTTCGTCGGAATGCCGGGCAGGTCGACGAAGCGATCCGCGGGCGCAGGAGTGATATCGCTCGTTGTCGCCGTGCTCGCCTACTATCTGACGAAAGTGGCACAAGGGGAATACAGGCCGATAAACCCAGACCCCACTGCCGAACAGAATAATTTCGTCGCCTGGGGTGCAGTCTGGTCGGCGATTGTGGTCTGGTGGATAGTTGCGTGTCTGCTGGGCCCGGCCTTGGGATGGATCGGAAATATTTCAGTAAACGGGCCGTACCGTCTGCCCGCTCGGTTGCTCATCCCGATCATGGCCATCATCGAGACCACCATGCGGCTTCGTAGCGAAGCCGTGGCGCCGGATTCGCTCGTCACGACCACCTGGAGTACCGTCCGCGTCCTGGCGCTGGGTGTCACGATCGCAGTGGCGGCCCCAGCGGTAACGGACCGTTGGCGCCGGAGAAACACCCAGAAGACTCACGCCGGATAAATTGGGTTCCAAGCACGTTTTCCGAGTCATTGCAGGCGTCTCGGATTCGTAGGCTGCTTCACTCGGCAGTAGATCTCTATCGCGGATTTCCACCGCGTCGCGCCCGGTCGTGCATCCGCGCGGCACCTTGCGCGCTCGCCGCTCGAAGTACCGGTTGCTCCCGGTTTCGTGATCGAGGAGTTCCGTGCATCCGGAGGTTCGTGGTTGCGTGTGTCGAGCCCTACCTGTCTCCGGCGCGACCGCGATAGCGATCATGGCCGCGCCACCACCCGCACCGTGGGGGTCGACTCGTGTCGGCCAGTGGGCCGAATCATTATCGGCGTGGGCAAAGGGATACGGGATCCCGGTGGGACGGTCCTTGCCGAGATCGACCTGCCTCGGCCGGGATCGGACAGCAGGTCGTGTGCTACGAGGATGATCTTTGGGAACGCGGGTGACGTGGCTGCGCCGTGCGACTACTTCTTTTGTCTGCGGCTGCCACCGTGCCAGTCCTGCTGGATTCCGATGGCGTCCGGGTCGACGCCGAACGACGGGAGTTGGGGCATCTCGCGCAGGCTGCGCTTGAGTTCGGCGAAGCCGGCATAACGGGACAGCCCCACGACGTGGTCCCACAACTGCTCGGCCTGGTTCTCATCGGGCAGTCGGCTGATCACCGGGCCGAAGAAGGCCACGCCATGCGGCGGCTCGAAGTGCAGGATGGGTGTACCGACGTCCTTGCCCGTCAAGGCCAGGGCCTCGTCGGTCTCGGCCTGGAGTTCGGCGTCCCACGACGAGTCGTCGAGTGCGGCCGCCAGCGAAACGGGCAACCCGGCGTCCACGAGCACCGGCCGCACGAACTCCGGGGTACCTCGCCGACCGACTTCGATCGGGTCGTCGGCGACGAATCCCCGTTCGAAGACGTGCTCGCCCATCGCGGAATAGAGCGCGTCGATGGCCTCGCGACCGTGCTCCGCCCGCGCGCACGCGGCGACTCGAAGGAGCCGCAGTCCGGCCGTGTGACTGGCGGCGTACTCGGGCGGGAAGTGCGACTCGTAGTCGATGTGCGCGTTGATCAGGCGCAATGAAATGAATCGCCAATCGACCGAGTAGGCCCGGCGGGATTGCACGATGCGGACCCACTTGCTCGTGAGCCAGGCGAAGGGGCAAGTGGGGTCGAAATAGAAGTTGATGTCGCTCATGGTGGAAGTCTACGGACTCTCGGGCCCAACCTCGGCGTGCGGCCGATCACCTCCTGCGGGTACCTCTATTGCGACCGTCGCAAGTTCGAGTCGGGCTGGAACTGGCGCATTT
Source organism: Embleya sp. NPDC001921 (assembly GCF_053594475.1). Taxonomy (NCBI): domain Bacteria; kingdom Bacillati; phylum Actinomycetota; class Actinomycetes; order Kitasatosporales; family Streptomycetaceae; genus Embleya; species Embleya sp. NPDC001921. Next base: position 4,735 of record NZ_JBSFEO010000033.1, on the reverse strand, counting down.
CTACCGGGTCCGCGTTAATCGAGCGTGGAGCGAACAAGACAATCGGGCACGGAACCCGGTGGGCCGGCAAACCGACTCATGGTTGGTCTCGGAGTCCGCGTTCGTCGATTGACGCGTCGAAGCCCATGAGACGGGCGTGAATCGACCGTCGGACAGATTTCAGGAGAACCGTGCGCGCCGGGGAGTCCGGCATGGCCGTGAGGCCGAGGCAGGGAACCGCCAGGAGCGACGCGGTCTCCGGGGTTGTCCCGACGACGGCGCGTCCGGCGCGGAGCGTCGGCACGTCGGCACGTCGGCACGTCGGCACGCCGGGCATTGCCGACCTGGCGCCCCGCGGTGGTCTCCCGGACCGGCGTGACCAACGTGTACGTAATCCGATAGGCGACAGGTGCGAGGGCGATCAGCACGAGCGCCGGCACCCCTTCGACGACTCTCGTGAGCACCAAGGTCACCGCGACCGGGACGACCGCGAACATCACCGCGCCGGGGATGCAGGCCGGCAAGCGCGCCCCGGGAGAGGCGACGAGGCCGCGGTCGATCAGATTGCGCTGGGCGTCGAAGGCCGGCGAGTCGGAGCGTCGAGGGCGGCGACGACGTCGTGGCGTGTCGCTCCCACGCCCAGCGCGTCGAACACGTAGCGCTGGGCGGGGTCGTTCGGAGGGACGGTCTTCGCCGGCGTGATGCGTCCGTTTTGGTCCACGCGGATCCAACGCCGATCGAGCAGTCACGCGAGCGCTGTGTCGGCCACCCTGGCATAGCCCCCGGCCAGAAACGCGACGTCGTAGGCGTCGAGTTCGCTCACGTCGACGCGCGCGCCGGCACGACCGCGCACCAGGCGCCGCGCCAGGAGCCCGAAGACCCAAAGGACGATGGTGATGCCGACGAGCACGATCGCGATCGACACGCCGACCCCCGGGTCTACGGCTGTCATACACGTTGCGATCGGAGGGTAGCAACGAGTCCGCTCCTCGGGACACGGGCAGTCCCCTCCGATCGTGAATGCGGGTGTCACGGTCGCTTGACGTCATCACGCGACGGGGTTCCGACGGTCAAACGGAGCAACCGGGCGGGCGCGATCGCACGGCATGCGGCGGGGCCGGTTCACGGACTTCGACGACCACACGCTCACGTCATGTTCAAGGCTGCGGCAACCACCTCGACGCCGAGCCCGAAATGCTCCTGCCGGGGACGACTCTCGCACATCACCACTGACTCGTCGGTCCGGTCGCGGTGTTCACCCTCACGAACCGACGGATCCGGCGATCGGGGCACGCGACCACACTTCAGCGTGTTCTCGACAGCGAGGACGGCAGGGCGCATGGGGCACCGGGCTTGATGGGAGAATGCCTCCTCCACAACGTCTACGACCCTCTCGGCTGGGCCACGTCCCAGCCCCTGGACGCGATCCTTCGGGGACCGAGTCGCCCCAGCGCTCGTCGTGTCCGTGTAGGCCCGGCCGAAGTGTTCGTCATTTCGACACCCAGAAGCTTCGAGTGCCGGACGGCTCTCCCGAAGTGGGTTTCCCCGGTCGCCGCAGATCGTGCAAGTCCTCGACGAGCGGCACCGATAGTGGACGCTTCGTCGGAACCTTGCACCGACCGATCGCGAAGTGCCATGGCCCCCGTGCCCTTTCGACGATGCGGGTTCCGTCGATCCACTGCGCTGAATCCGCTCCGCCGGTGGCCGTCGCGGCGGTGCCCAGCCGCCACGGCACGCCGGATCAGGTTTCTCGGCGTTGCTCGACACCGCGCCTTCCGACGACCTCGTTGTGCACCGCTTCCCCCGGTCGTCGGGTCCATCGGCGAGTTGGGCGTACCCGGTCGCGACGAACTCGATCTCGGCCGGTCCCACCGGACTTCCGACCGGTGATCGGGAGCGCGGACGCACGTGACGTCACGGGGCCGCGATCCCGGGCCGTCTCGCGGCGATGCCTCGGGCGGCAGGGGGACGACGTGATCACGGCTCCAGGCTTCCCGTGTACACGCCGCCATCTGTCGCGGGGGGACAGCCCCGAGGGGCTCCGAGGGCTCGGTCACCGGACGGAGTGGCAGGCCCCGGTCACCCGATGGTGCTTTGCGCGGGATTCGTGTGGGACTGGGGGTGGTGCGACCCGGCGCCGACGGCAGCGGAAGTGCAATACCCGTCCTTGTATCTGGCGTCTTTCAAATTGAGGTTCTTGTCGAACCTGACCCAGATGAAGTCGTCGTTCTTGAACCCCTTGCGGCGCGCGCCGATGCGGAGGGTGCGATTGTCAGTGAAGTGCAGGTCGAGCGCCTCGACCTCCCAGACCGAGAAGTATGGCCATCCCCTCACGACCGTGGCGCGATCGAGGCCTGCGGTGGTGTACAGCCCGACGTGGAAGTACACATCGGTGGAACCCCTGTAGGGAACCTCCGCCACCGCGATGGCGTACACCCGTCCATCGGGGGAGACCGCCAGGGCTTCCTCGGAGTAGTAATCGATGCCCGCCCGGGGTCCCATAAGCCAAAAGAGAGTTGCAGCCGGCCCTCCGACGAGGCAGATGAAGGCCAGCACGGCGCACGAGAGGCGCCGGACGAACCGGTGGCGAAAGGAGAGAGCGCACTCGAGAACCGCCAGCGTCACCGCGAGAGCGACTACCCAGAACGGCCTCACGAACACGTCCCATAACACCCACTCGAAGATCACGAGGTTCCAGGGGTCCCAGTCCGCCAGCAGTATCCCGATGGGCAACAACATGACCGCGCCGACCATGACAGACCTGCGCACCGCGACCACGAGGGCGTGCCGCCGCCCTTCGTCCCGGACGCCCCCGCCCTCCGGACCCTCGCGCACCCCTGCCATCCCCATCCCGTCCGTCGTTGCTCCACAGCCGTGAGCGCACCACGGGGCGACCGTCGCAGCCGACGCGTGGAGTCCTGCGACCGGATGCATGCTCGCAGTGCGGAACAAGCTGCTACCAGGAGAAACACGACCCGCAGCGCATCCTGCGAGAGGAGGTCGCCGTAACTCAGTCACGAGCGGAACCGACATGGGCAACGTCACGGATCCGGCCTCGGGCGCGTGCACCGGGTCCTGGAAGGAGTTCTTCCCTCGCGTTGGCGTCTTCCTCATCCCTCACCGACACCCGAAACGCCTTCGCTAGGACCTTTTGAACCTGATCAAGTCATCCGGAATACACTCTTCGGGAACATCGCACAAATTGCGCAACTCGACCATATTTTGACCAGGTTGGCGCTGTTCCAGTGATAGAGGGAAAGGCTCCGAAATGGCTGCTAAAACAGGGTTGGTCAACCATCGCGAATCGTCTGTTCTTCCGAGGTGCCGGCGTGGCCGATGGCGGCGGCCGGCGGTCAGTGGTCGCCGAAGAGGTCGGCCACGAAGTCCGCTCGGTCGTGATGGAGGGTCATCCTGCCGGCGGTGGATCCGTCCCAGCCAATTCCACCCGGTTGGTAGCGGTCGCTGAGGTTGGCCCACCACAGGTTGGACGTCATGACGTGGCCGACTTCGTCGAGGTAGGCACGCATTCCCGGTTCGTTGCCATGGGGGCCGGTCAGTATTCGTTGCCGTAGTTCCAGGAAGCCGCGTTCGGTGTCGTCGATCAGGGCGCAGATTTTGTTCATCGCGCCTTCGACGTCGAGTTCCTCGGTCTCGCAGAGGTGGAAAACCAGGTTCACCCGGTCGTCCATGACCAGTTCCTTGCGGTAGGAGACGAGGTCGTTGATGAGGGTGTAGCCGTCGATCGCGGTGTCGTGGATCGCCGCGACGTCGGGGTGTTCGAACGCCTGTCGGGTGACCTCGAGGCCGCGGATGCCTTCCTCGGCGAAGCCGAACAGCCAGCGTACCCCCAGGCTGTGGCGGCGGTCGCGCATGTAGGTGTCGTAGTCCGTGACGCCGGCGTCCCGCCAGTCCTCCAGTTCCGTCGTGAAGCCGTGTGCGAAATCTTCCATGTAGGACACGAACCGCGTCCAGCGGTCGTGGGGCATCCGGTTGCGCAGCCATCCGAAGTCCTCGGACAGGGGCGTACGGGCGTCTCCCCAGCCGATCAGGTCGGCCATGAAGCGGCCGAACACGTCGCGGGTGGCGAAGGAACTGCCGCCCAGGCCCGCCTTGTCGACGAGGCTGTTCTCGATACCGATCAGGTAGTTCATCGTTTTCGCGGCACACAGCGCGAGTTCGTAGTCGGCGTGCGGCAGGGACAACGCGACAAGGAGTGTGCCGTCGACGTTCTTGTCGAGCCGGGTTGTGTCGCCGGCGTACGCGAAGCCGAGGTGGCGATGCGCCCACCACTGGGACTCTCGCATGAGGCGATCCGTGTCCGGATGGGACTCCCTCGGCAGCGCGTTGGCGAGTTTCGGAAGGTGAAACGTGATCGGGAGGTCGAGCACGGTCGGTGCGCTCACAGCTGGCTCCGCGAGGTGGTGGGCGACGAGGGCGCAAAGGCCGGCAACACGAAGGGATGGGATCGGGGCCTCGTTCCGAAGGGACCGCCCACCGCGCGAGGTGCGTGGCGCGCCCAGGTCGTGCACCGACACGTGGATCGGCCTTGCGACTTCGAAGTCGAAGCCCAGTGCCGACATGGCAGGGATTCTGGCAGTGATTTCTTCCCCAGGACCCACTGGCCAGGGCGACAACTCCTTGAGGTCAGGCTGCGCCACTCCTGAGCTGCTCTGAGTTTGGTGGAGTCCTTGAAGCCGGGTTATGGTGCCCGGCGTAAAGGAGCACCACAAGCTATGCCAGCACCACGCAAATACCC